>QIJM01000406.1 GCA_003232445.1 Paraglaciecola arctica | reverse complement strand
TTTTCATCACCGTACTCGCCGTAATGATGCTCTGGGAAAGCCTTAGACCCAATCGTCTGTCGCCTGTCAGCATAGGTAAACGCTGGTTGAGCAATTTTTCTCTGGTTTTTCTGGGTGCCGTGGTCGCTAGATTGATGATACCAACAGGCTTGGCGGCCATTGCTATTTATGCACAAAATAACAACTTAGGAATGTGGGATCATACCTCAATGACTCTTTGGCTAAGCGTGCCTATTTCGGTATTGTTATTTGATTGTTTGATTTACTGGCAACATCGGCTTTTTCATCGTATTCCAATGTTTTGGCGTATTCATAGGGTTCACCATGCTGATCCTCATCTCGACGCCTCAACCGGTTTGCGTTTTCACCCGCTAGAAATAGCCCTGAGTTTAGCTGTGAAAATTGTTGCTGTACTACTGCTGGGTGTCCCTGTATTAGCCATTTTGATTTTTGAAGTCTTGCTTAATGCCACGTCTCTTTTCAATCATAGCAATATAAAACTCCCTGTTAAGCTCGACAAGTTATTGAGAACGTTCATAGTGACCCAAGCGATGCACCGTATTCATCACAGCCAAGTTGTGTCTGAAACAGACAGCAATTTTGGTTTTAACCTGTCAATTTGGGACAGGCTATTTGGTAGTTACATAGAAGAAGCTAAAAACGGTGATGATGGCATTAAATTGGGGTTGAAAGAGTATTCAAGCCCTCAAACCAATACCAGTCTGAAAGCTTTGTTATTGATGCCTTTTAAACAAAAGCCAAACTAAGTGCAACGAGGCTTCAAACTTAACGAGTTGCATAACTCACAAAAGCTTACCGTACCAGAACGCCTAATAACAAAACTCACTGAGCACGGTAAACACGTCTACTAAGAGTCAAATAATGCACAAGAAACCCTGCCAAGTAAGATTGAAGGGCAAAAAGCTCCAAAATTTCCTCTGTCCACACTAAAATAATACGCGAAAATGGCAACTGGAAAAAATCGCCATCTCCCAAATCAGTGAAAACATAAAGCGAATGAAATACAAAACCCGCCAGAAAAAGGGCCATCACCCTACGAGAAGGCTTTTCCATAACATACAAGACGTACATTCCAGCAAACGCAATGGGTAAGGTTAATATTTTTATGTAATCATCATCCTCAAACATCCCTTTTGCGTGCTCGTGAAATTCAAACATTTCGTCGATGGCAAGCAAGCCTGCACAAGCAGATACACCAAGCCAAATCATAACCTTCCACTTTATTTGCATATGGACAACAGCTAACAGAACGCATGTCATACTGATCATCCATAAAATACTGCCTATAAACATGTCAATGGCCGAAGCAGCTGTAGAAGGCAGCTCGCCCGATCGAATTTGCATAAATATGGCACATACGGTATAGACGATGTAAAAAAGAAACAACAGTCTCATCAGTACCTTTTCAGCATCAACTTGCATATCATGATTAGGCTCCATAAAAATACTCCTCTATTTTTTTAGTCAACACAGCCATAGTAACAAGGTCTACATTATGCGTACTTTTATAGTCATTATCGCTAGAAACTACCGATAAGTAAACTTGGGCGATCTGATCTTTCATTCAGTATAAAGTTTCCAAGTCCTTATGTGTTTAACATTGCATTTTTTATAACTTTAAGTGTGATCCCGCCCTGTGGTTTGGGCATATCTGGTATAGCTTAATCGTGAGTTATCTACATAGGCATGTTAAACTGTGTAAATTTATTGGGTTAATTAGGTTGCTCTTTATAATGATCGAATTACCTAATTTAATTTCTGCTTAGCAAAAAAAATGTAAAGGAAATAGATAATGAATTCTTTTCAAGAAGAGTCAATCGCTAACAATATCGAATCCTTTATAATAGAGGAAAAAGTACCTTCAGAAAAAATAAATAATAATGTTTTTTGGAAACTAGGTGAATTCTATCTTAAGGATCAAAAAAGAACAGCGACCATTACCGACGTTAAATTTATATCAGAGAATACACTTGTAGCAGCGCATAGAGCCGCAGCTAAGTTGTATTTAATAGAATACAACAATAATAAGTTCACTATTATTGACACCTTATTATTGGATACTGCAAAAGAATCTTGGGATCCAATAAAGCGTTATAGTAATCGTCGCTTCTTTCACCCTGACTTAATAACACTCCAAGGTAACACTATTTATATTTCTGAATATACCAACAGGTGTTGCATTGTTGATATTGTTAAAAATAAGCTAGTGTATAAAAAAGTTGTAAATTTGGGTAGAAAAGTGTCTTTTCATGGTTGTTATTCTGACGGAAATGATATTATGTTTGGCTGTGTCAAAACAGGCAATATTACAGTCTATAATGAAAAGCCTAAAACAATAAAAACGTTACGTACTGAGACTGGAATTGGTAAAAGAATTAAAACGATTGGCAAAGAAGACAACTACATTATTTTAGGAGTAGATCAGCAATCAGGTCCTTCGATTAAAAATCCAGGAGCGATCATTAATACCTGGATAAATTTATACGATAATCAAAACGAAAAACCGATATTACTTGATTCATTAGCAATCCCAATAACCCAAATAGATGGGCACAAGTTTTATCAGGGGAGTCATTTTTTTACCATGCATGATGGTACAGATAAAACGGGTTATATTTGCATTATTAAAATTAATAACCAAAAATTGAATTTAATTAAAAAAATTCCATGTAATCATTTCCCACATGGAATAGATGCCCTAAATGACAAATTAATATATTCATCTTATGCGACTAGCTCAATTATAATGCATGACCTTCAAGAATTATTAAAAGATTAACGCCTTTGATTAATATTGTTAGATGCAAATAGAGTTCAGAGATAAATCATGGATGTTACAAAGAAGAAACTAAATGATGCAGCAGCAGAGAATATAATTTCGCTTCAGCAAGTAGATCCACTTTATGAGTTCTTAGATGCTCAGTCTCAAGGTGTTCCGAAATTTACGTCTACTCATGTGCTCTATTATTTGGGTGGCCTTATTGCTATTGGGGCGATGACCCTCTTCATGAACTTAGGCTGGGAATCCTTTGGAGGCGCTGGAATACTATCAATCTCAGCTCTTTATGCAGTTATTGGATTAAAAATTACGAATGTTTTATCAGCTAAGAGTTTGGCAATTCCCGCTGGGATTTGCGCAACGCTTGTAGTCTGTTTGACCCCATTGGCCATTTATGGTCTTCAGCAATGGTTGGGTGTCTGGCCAGATGAGAGCGTGTACCGGGACTATCACCGATATATAAAATGGCATTGGCTGTATATGGAGCTGGGGACGTTAGCTGTCGGAGTTATCATTGCTTGGAAATATAAATATCCTTTTCTGATCATGCCCATTGCAGTCACGCTTTGGTATATGACAATGGATATAACAGCCATGATATCTGGTGAGGATATCACATGGGAATTAAGAACATTGGTCTCGTTATATTCTGGTTTGTTAATGGTCGGTCTAGCTTTTTGGGTAGATATAAGAACTCACCATAAAGCTGATTACGCCTTCTGGATTTATATCTTCGGAGTTATTGCATTCTGGGGCGGACTGTCTTTTCAGCACTCTGACAATGAGTTATCAAAATTCATATATTTCTGTATTAACCTTCTTATGATAGGTGTTGGCGTGCTGTTAATTCGTAGAGTTTTCGTGGTTTTCGGTGCTATTGGTAGTTGTGGCTATCTTGGTCATTTAGCTTATGATGTTTTCAGCGATAGTTGGTTATTTCCAATTGCATTGACAGCAATTGGGCTTGGTATTATTTATCTCGGAATTCTTTGGCAAAAACACGAAAAAACTATCACTCAAAAGTCACGATTGCTTCTTCCTGTTCGACTAAGAGAATTATTGGAGTCTAAGTCGTGAAGCAGCATCTAACAAGTACGCTCGCAATCTCGCGCCTATTACGCAGGCGTTGAGGCTGTAGAATTTCTCCAAAGAAAAACATTTTCAAATTCTTTTTATAATTTTTTAATTGTTTGTTTTTTAACCTTTAGCCTCTCGGTTAGGTGTGATCTAATAGATATTATTCACCCACGGTAAATTGTCATGGCCAATAGTGGCTTTGATGCTTACATCGCTGACACCCAGTTTAGAAGCAGAAACCCACTGTTTAAAGAAAGTGAAACCTATCACACAGAAAAAGAAAAACGTCGTCTAAAAAGACGAAATGGTAAACCGAGGCTTTTTACTTCACAAGACTTCCATTACGATAAAAACAGCCAAACTTGTCGTTGCCCAGCAGGCAACCTTATGTGGTGCAGCGGTACCAATCTCAAGAGTAACAACACTCACTCACCATTTTCATATTGAAGCTAAAACTCAGTAATCGATTGAATCAACATATGAACTCCGATATCGTTTGTGGATGAAC
>QIJM01000301.1 GCA_003232445.1 Paraglaciecola arctica | reverse complement strand
GCACCAAAGTGGTTCGCTGGGCATATTGTGTACATGCGCACGTTTTGGTATTTAATAACCCACAGGCAATATTGGTGTAATGAATTTTTTCACCTTGTTGAATATGATCTGTAGTCGCCGCTTTAGTGACTTCGTCATCATCGATAAATTTATGTAGACAACATTTAGCACAACCATCGCAAATCCCTTCCCACTCTTTTTCAGTCATATTTTCAAGAGGAGTGGTTTCCCAATACTTATCCATGGTAGTACCTGTATTTATTACTCATCAACGTCCTTCTGGCTCTTTATCAAACAACAACCAAAGCATTGCCTCACTTCTTGTTTCGACATTTTTAATCGATAAGGATAACTTTTCGGCCATACCTTCAATCACATTATGAATATTGAGTTCAGGTTTGACGATCCTAGCGATTTTTAAGTCGCCTAGCCAACCGTTCTCTTGAATGGTTATCATTAAATCAACTATTTCTACGCTGGAGCAGAGTATTTTAAGTTCAGTACTATCCAGCACTATATTCTTCACTTGATTTTTACCTGCCATCTTTACAATCGTCTTTAGCATATGTTCAAGATCGACTACTTCGCGAACCTCGCCAAAAGCCTCACAAATTAATAATTTATTCGCTGGGTCTACTATAAATTCAAAAGAAAATGTCATTATCTATGCAACACAGGTTCTAACTGAAAAGTGTCCATTCAATTCGATTGTTAACTGATCATCAACTGATAAAGCTGCCACCCCTTTTGGTGTACCTGTCATCACTATATCCCCAGGTAAAAGAGTAAAGGTATTAGACATATCGACTAATAGTTTTAATATAGGGAACAACATGTCTTGGCTGTTGCCTTGCTGTCTTATTTCATTATTCACACTTAGACTAAAGCCTATATTGGATAATTTTTCAACCTGATCTTTGATAACAAATTGCGACATAGGGCAGCTACGGTCAAAAGCTTTTGCTCGTTCCCATGGATGACCTTGCTTTTTTAACGTGCTTTGCACATCCCTTAATGTCAGATCTAGTCCTAAACCCACTCCCCATATTGCGGCTTCTACGCTTTGTATCGAGGCTTGGCAGAGTGTGGTTTTAATCAATATCGCCACTTCCAATTCATTGTGGCAAGGACCTGATTTTTTAGGTAAAACAACAGGTTTATGCAGCGGAGTTAAAGCCGTAGAAGGTTTATTAAACAACAATGGTTCACTTGGCACTTCATTCTCTAATTCTTTTACATGTTGGAGATAATTACGCCCTACACAGACTACTTTTCCTACTGGCAACTCAATATCTTTGCCACCGCTATCAATATGTTTATATTCAAACAACGCTTCACGACCCTTTTTTAATACGATCAGACAAATAGCTTACTGATACCCCAAAATAACTCGAACGATTCCACTTCATTAACGTGTGAAAATTTTCATAAACCAGATATATCCGACCTTGTTTACCATCAGGGTTTATCAGAGAAGCTTTGATTGCCACTTGTGGTAAATCATGGCCATCGTAACGTCTTACACCCATTTTCTGCCAATCAGCTAACAAACGTTTCTCAGAGGACTTTAAACCGGTCAAACTAAAGTCAAAATTTTCTAACACACTAACTTGACGACCCCAAGTTAAGTCGCTGCTCCAACCTTCTGTTTTGAGAAAATTAGCGATAGAAGCGAACACATCTGCCTTATTGTTCCATATATCTTTTCGACCATCGTTATCAAAATCAATAGCATAGTCTAAAAATGAGGTAGGCATAAACTGACTCTGCCCCATGGCACCGGCCCATGAACCAACAAAGTGCTCTAATTCAATATGCCCTTGCTGAAGGACTTTTAGAGCGGCAAATAGTTGTTTTTTAAACAGGGCTTCTCGCCTACCCTCGTATGCCAAGGTCACTAGTGAGTTAATTACCGAGTGTTTGCCCATAATACTGCCGAAATTGCTCTCGTTGCCCCATAACGCCACAATAAAACGCTTCTGCACACCAAACTGTTGCTCTACTTGGTCTAATAACACTTTATGCTGCGCCATTAAGTCAATGGCCTTTTTAACTTTCCAATCCGGTACACGTGTGGCTAAGTATTTATCTAATGTTAATTTTGTTTCTGGCTGGTTTTTGTCAGCTGTGACAGTTTTTTCACGGTAACTGACGCCTGCAAACACTTGGTCAACAAAATCAGTGGTGTAACCTAGTTCAATGGCCTGCAACTTTAAATCAGCCAAGTACTGCTCAAAGGTAGGTTTGGCATTCAATGTTTGACTGACCAAAAGTAACAAAATCGACAAGGTTAGATAGATACATTTCATAGGTATAAGCCTGAGCTTTGTTGTTGCAGATGAGTTTTAAGTAAGTTTTCAGTCGGTGGTGGCAACTGCAAATAAAAACCTTTTGTCTTGAGTTCAATACGCAACTTATTGATATCCACTCGCGCCAGTTCACGGTCTTTTTTAAGTGGCATAATCATCATAAATACTGGCGTACCAAATGTTTTTAACAAAGCTTCTGGAACCTTAGAAAAATCGTCCCTGCCGGGCACATACAAATAAGTTTCTTGTTTTTTACTGCTTTTGTAAACCGCACACAACATTATGAGTTTTCCTCAACCCGTTCACTCGACAGGTTTAAGGCGTCAATCTTAACTAATTCGTCTACAAAAAGTGCTCGACGCCAACTACTCAATAAATCGGGTTGCAATCCCATATCTCGAGTTTCATCCTGACTGAACCAGCACCATTTAAGTAATTGATTAATTTGTTTTTTAGAACCGACTAATTCGGGTGGGATCGCATGTTTTTCGGCCATGTTTAGACATAACCTTTTAACGCTAGCGGCCGTATTTTTGTATTCTTCGATATCATTTAATCGTTTTACCCTTGGCGGGTAAGCCTCTTCACTTACCTTTTGGCAATCAGCGACGATAGCTAATAATGCATCACCGTGGATCCGCACTTCGTGAGGGTTCATTCCTTGAATTGAGCGTAATTCATTTTTACTGGATGGTTGCAACGTAGCAATAGAGAGCAAATTTTCTTCTCGCACCACAAAGTTTAGCGCCATATCACGCTGCCTTGCGGTAGATGTGCGCCAAGCAGTCAATTTTTTTAAGATCAATACGGCTTTGCTTGATAGTTTCCAGTTATTTTTAATCGTTAAATACACTGAATCTAGAGGTATAGGTGTTTGTTTCTTTGCTGCCAGATGGGCAATTTCGGCATACACCCAAGGTAGTTTATTTTGTTCTTCTACACGGGCTTTAAGCTCTGGATAAAGCTGAAACAAATACAACACATCTTTAGCCGCATAGTCACACTGTTCATCACGTAAAGGCCGAGCTAACCAATCGGTGCGCGACTCGCCTTTGTCGACAGTTACATCAAGCATGATTTTCACTAACTTGGCATAACCCAAAGCCGGTCCCATACCAACGATACTGGCAGCAAACTGGCTATCAAAAATAGGACTAGGCATGACTTTAAACGCATGCCAAAAAGTTTCTAAGTCCTCAGAGCAAGAGTGCAGCACTTTAACCACATTGGGGTTAGTTAATAACTCAGTCAAACTTGAGAAATCATCAATCGACAAGGGATCAACCAAGACCAATTGTTTACCATCATAAATCTGAATAAGCCCCAACTGAGGATATAAGGTGCGCGTACGAACAAACTCGGTATCCACTGCGATGGCTTCTGCCTGACTGGCTTGCTGACAAAAATCTGCGAGTGCTTGATTACTGGTTATAAAGTTGTATTGCATGGATTTCCAAAATGGTGGTCACAAACCCCATAAAAAAACCGGCTAGCGCCAGTTTTTACATAAATGTAAAACTATAAGGCTATTTATCTCTTAACTCTCTGCGCAGTATCTTACCAACATTACTTTTAGGAAGCTCGTTTGTGAACTCAACTTTTTTCGGTATTTTATAACCCAAAACCAAAATCATATGTAAAAAAATCAAATTTTCGCCGGTTATCTCGGAGCGCTGATAAGATTGATTAGCAATGAAGACCCGTTAAAAATTCAACAATTTTTTTAGAGACTGGCTGAGGATTGTCCATATGTAAGTGATGATGACCCTCACACTCTGCTACAGTCAAGCCTTCAACCCAGTCCAACCTCTTTTGTAAGGTGGTTCGCATTGACTCGTATCCTTGAGAGCCTGTTATTAGTAGCATGGGACATTGAATATTACGCATAAAAGCTTCAGCTTGTGGCTCTGTCATTCTAAGGGATGAAAAGGTTCGTAAACGCCTGTCTGTGGTAAAAAATAATTGTCCATTTTCCTCACGTATATTGCGAGTTATCAATAATCTAGCTGACTCTAATTTGATATCCCCCACTTTTGCTCTGGCTTCGACGATCCGTTCGATACTGCTAGGATGTTTCGCTTCACTTTGCTGTGCTTTTAACCTACTCATAATAGAGTCTCTAAGCTGTATTGGGCTGCTTTGCGTATCTTTGGTCATGGGTCCGAAAGACTCGATTGAAATGAGTTTACTGACATGTTCAGGAAAACAACTAGCATATATCGTTGAAATGATCCCACCCATTGAGTGCCCCATCAATATAAATGATCGCCAACCTTGCGACTCAACCAATTCATGTAAATCGTAAGCAAAGTCAATTAGGTGGTAGTGAGCACCATGACTACGATGCGAAGACAACCCGTGACCAGTAACGTCTAATGCCAGAATGTAATAGTCAGTGAGGTACTCAGCAATAGGCTGAAAACTTGCAGCGTTGTCTAACCAACCATGCAATGCCAAAACCATTGGCTTAGTAGGATCACCATAGCCGATACCATGAAGGGTGATATTGGCAAGAGGGAATTCAAGGGCTTGTTGCACGTTTTTCCTTTTTCAAACACAAAAAAACGGCAATTTTTTGCCGCTCAGCTGGCGCTGCATTGCCAGATTGGCAAATAGTTACCGTTACCTTTTAGCTCTTTTTGTATTCACGGGTTTAGGGTAAGTCGTCGCTCTCGATGAATGTGTGGACATAACTTTATGACTTCTGCTGCCGCCTGAGCCACGGATATATAAATGTCTATGGTAAGGACGAGGATAATATCCATGCCAATATTGATATGGCCATACGTGCACACTATTAACATTTATACGCTGCACGTTTTTCCATAAATAATAGGCCTTGACATTTGCTGTTGGAAACACATATTCGTGCTCACCTACTAAGCCATTTTCTAAACCATTTAGCTCTCCGGTAAATGTCATCAAACGTCCAACTTGATAGACCATTGGATCCATAAAGCCGTCAACACTAATGCGAAAACGACCCATACTCTCCTCACCTGAAATTGGGCGGCCATAACTATTTAATGGATAATAAACCATTTCAAAAACAGTGGAATCAGGCTTGTTTTTGACTTTTGCGATAGCTCCGCCCCAGCGCAACATCTTACCTTTAACCTGCTCAGCCTTTGAAGCGGCATCCTCATAAATGACTAATTGAGTGCTATCTTCAAGTTGAAGTTTGTCTGGAAATGTCGAGCACCCAGCCAGTAACAAGGCGACTAATAACGTACATATACGAATATTCATAATTATCCTCAGATAGTTCAAACAGGGTATGTTTATCTGTTATTCTATTTATAGTAACTGAACAGCTACTGAATTTTAACGTTATTTGTATATATATCGAAGAATAGATCAAACGAAGGTATCAACACCCAATAATAACTGAATATTCTGACGTTGCTGCTCTTTTGCCACACTTTGGTAAGCGGCAATAGCTGACCTTTCATTTAAGTTATTACTAGAAAGTGAGTCAGTTTGTTGATTAAAAGAAGCGGCTTTTTCAAACGCCTCACTGTCACCCGATCGAATAATAGAGACTTGAGCACTTGGCAGATTGTCATCTTGGCTTTTGTCTGACTTAAGATCACGCAGTTTGTCCCGTGAAGACCGGGCAATATCAGATGCTTTTAATAACGATAGTGACTCTATACTCAACAACTTTTCCTAATCTGCCCAAACAATAATTAACAAACCCTTAACCCTTAACCCTTAACCCTTAACCCTTAACCGATACAAGAATTATTCCAGATACAAGAATTGTTCCAGATTATTCTATTCAATATTTACTCTCGACCTGGCAATTTTTTCCAGGTCACTTTGTCACGTAAGTAAACAGGTTGAATATCGTCTACATCAACAGCGTGACCACTAGCGATTAAGGCCTTAGCTAAGGGCAACATATACAAAGCATTGGGATACAAAACATCGGTTAACACCTCAATTTTGGCCTTAGCATTTAATTCTGGATATGCCAGCCAACCAGTACCAACGCCAGTCATTTCAGAGCGACTATTGAGTAACATAGCCCCGTGCTCTGGTGGTAATACTTGTTCTTCACCCACCAATGTCATGACATTTTGTTTAATTTGATATTGGCCAAAATACACTTCAGACATACGAGCATCTATCGCTGCGCTAACCTGTTCACTCTGATTTTGCGCGTAAGCTTGCTGCGCCATGGCCGCTAACGTCGATATACCCACCACTTTATGGCCAGTCCCTAGGGCTAATCCCTGCAACACGCCAGTCGCAATACGTACACCGGTAAAACTACCTGGGCCACGACCAAAAGCTAAATAGTCCAAGTCTTGAAGTGTCACCTTGGCTTCTTTTAATACCTCATCAATCATCGGTAATATACGCTGACTGTGTTGTTGTGGGCAGACTTCAAAACGGTTAAACACATGCTCGTTAACCTCAAGGGCGACTGAACAGGCCTCAGTGGCAGTATCGATAATTAAAATATTCATGATTGAGTCTCAACTTCATCTTTGTCGCTGTGAATGCCGTGCAAAAAATCCACTGCTTTTTGTAAGTCTCGGGTGCGATGCATATCTGGCAAACTACCCATAAAAATTTTGCCATAGTCTTTGGTAACCAATCGGTTATCACAAATGACCAACACGCCTTTATCGGTTTCATCTCGGATCAAGCGCCCTGCCCCCTGTTTTAATGCAATAGCGGCTTGGGGGATTTGTAACTGAACAAAGGGATTACCGCCACTTTTTCGACAATCTTCAATTCTGGCTTGCAATAACGGGTCGTCTGGAGAGGCAAAAGGTAACTTATCGATTAACACACAAGTTAAATCGTCTCCGCGTACATCCACACCTTCCCAAAATGCCCCTGTGCCCAACAACACCGCATCTTTGTTTTCTATGTAACTTTCCAGCAATGCGCGCTTGGTAGTGGAGCCCTGAACCAAGATAGGATTATCGATTTTATCTTCTAGTTGGCCGGCAATGGCATTGAGTGTGGCATGACTTGTAAACAACAAAAAACAACGACCACGGCTGGCTTTGACCAATTTGATAGAAATATCTAACAAAGTGGCACGCATCTCACGGGCGTTAGGCTCTGGCAAAAAGCGTGGCACACATAACATGGCTTGATTAGGATAATCAAAGGGGCTATCCAAAGACAACGTAGTGGCATTGTCTAAACCCATTTGTTGTTGAAAATGTTTAAAACCGCCGTCTACCATCAAGGTAGCAGAGGTAAATACCCAACTGCGTTTTGGTTCGGCTATAAAGTCGGCAAATTTTTGCGAAATACTTAATGGGGTCAAATGCAGCACAACGTGGCGCATAGTGGTTTCATACCAAAGACTCACGCCTAATTGTGTGGTATCGGTTAAACGCACTAATTTACCCTTGGCTTCTGACACTCGCTCAAAAATATTATCTAGGTCTTTGTCTCGGCCAACATGTAATTTGAGCACTTCGTGCAATATATTAAGACTGTCAGTTAATTTACTGATCTGAGTTTGCACATCGTCCCGAGATAACATTTGTCGCCAGTTACCCTTAGCTGGGTTTTCAGGGAATAAAATACGTAGATCAGCGGCAATCATTTTGCATTTTTCAGCAGCACTTTGTAATTGTTTGGCGTCTTTGAGTACAGTGCGATATACCACTTCAACGTCGCGGCTTATGTCCTGCATGTGCCTGCTCGAAAAGGTCTCGCCAAAATACTCACTGGCAATATCAGGTATTTGATGGGCTTCATCAAATACCACTAGATCAGCCTCGGGGATAAGCTCACCAAAGCCGGTATCCTTTAACGCCATATCGGCAAAAAACAAATGGTGATTAACCACTACAACATCCGCATTCAATGCTTTACGGCGGGCTTTGACCATGTAACAGTCTTCAAAATCCGGGCAATCTTTACCTAAACAGTTATCCGCTGTAGAGGTGACAAAAGGCAACACTTTTGCATCTTCCGGCAACGCGTTCATATCGCCCATATCGCCTGTTTGGGTACTCGACGCCCATTCGCGAACTTGGGTCAGCTCTGTCAGAGTTTGTCTGTCAATTAATGTACTGTTGCCGCCATGTTGCCTTAACCGATGTAAACACAGATAGTTAGCGCGGCCTTTTAAC
>QIJM01000393.1 GCA_003232445.1 Paraglaciecola arctica | reverse complement strand
TCGTCACGACCTATGCCACAACCTAGCGCAGTGATAAGAGTTGCTACCTCTTGAGAGGAAAGCATTTTGTCAAAGCGAGCCTTTTCAACGTTTAAGATTTTACCCTTAAGTGGCAGTATGGCTTGGTTTTTACGATTCCGCCCCTGCTTGGCTGATCCGCCAGCAGAGTCCCCTTCCACTATATATAGTTCTGACAACGCGGGATCTTTTTCTTGGCAATCAGCTAGTTTACCAGGTAAGCCAGCTAAATCTAACGCACCTTTTCTGCGAGTCATTTCACGGGCTTTTCTTGCCGCGTCTCTGGCTCTCGCAGCATCGATAATTTTGCCTACAATGATTTTACTTTCAGCAGGGTTTTCTAATAAAAACTCTTGAAGCTTTTCACCCATGACAGTTTCTACAGCAGGTCTTACTTCTGAAGAGACTAACTTGTCTTTAGTTTGTGAAGAGAACTTCGGATCCGGTACTTTAACTGAAATAATTGCAGTTAAACCTTCTCTCGCATCATCACCACTTGTACTCGTTTTAGTTTTCTTTGTAAGACCTTCTTTGTCCATATAGTTGTTGAGGGTTCGGGTCAAAGCGCTTCTAAAACCAGCTAAATGACTACCGCCATCTTTCTGTGGAATATTATTGGTGAAGCAAAATACATTCTCTTGGTAGCTGTCATTCCATTGCATGGCTACTTCAACAGAGACACCATCATCACGGTGTGAATCAAAGTAGAAAATTTTCTGATGTACAGGCGTTTTGTTCTGGTTTAGGTATTCAATAAATGCGGTTATCCCACCTTCATATTCAATACACACGCCTGAGTTTAGAAAAGATAATTCACGTAGCTTTTTTGCCAAAATATCATAGTGAAACTCAATACCATTAAAAGTACCTTCACTTGGCCAAAAACGTAAACTCGTTCCAGTAGCTTCTGATTCGCCAATAACAGCTAAAGGTTGTTGCGGTACGCCATGCTGGTATTCCTGCTCGTATAGCTTGCCTCCACGGCGTACTTGTAGCATTAACTTTTTGGATAGGGCATTAACAACAGATACACCTACACCATGTAATCCACCAGATACTTTATAAGAGTTATCATCAAATTTACCACCTGCATGTAATACAGTCATGATGACTTCGGCTGCTGATATCCCCTCTTCCTCATGAATTTCTGTAGGAATACCTCGACCATCATCTTTAACTGAAACCGAGCCGTCGATGTGTATCTTTACAGTGATACTTGAACAATGTCCTGCAAGTGCTTCATCGATAGAGTTATCTACTACCTCAAAAACCATGTGGTGCAACCCAGTACCATCATCTGTATCACCGATATACATACCTGGTCTTTTTCTAACAGCATCAAGTCCTTTTAGGACTTTAATACTCGACGAATCATAAACATTTTCTTCTGCCATTTGATTAAATCTCCTCTCTCACCTGGCCATGTTCCACGTGAAACACTTTTTTATCGTTATAGTTCTCTAGGAACTCTAATTGTTTGATATCAATAGCTGTAATAAATAATTGAGTATCAGAAGTGTTCAATCGTGATATGAACACTTTTCTATTTTCTTCATCTAATTCTGCTCCAACATCGTCTAATAAAAAAATCGACGTCTTTGCGGTCTGTGCATGTAGGTACTGTGTCTGAGCAAGCTGCATTCCTGCAACTAACATTCTTAGCTGCCCCCTGGATAATATTTCATGGGCATTAACGCCTTGAGTCTTGATACGTAAATCTGCTTTATGTGGGCCGACACTAACAAAGCCATTTTTTAGATCACGCAGCCTGTTTTTCTCGACCGCATCCGCTAAGCTATAGCCTTTTTCCCATCCCCTATAATACGAAATTTCGAAGCAAAACTCAGGTAAAAAATCCTTTAAATTTGCATTTATGAGCGGTATTAGGTGCTCATTTAGCAAAGTTGCCCTTTTTGTACTGATCGCCTCGCCATTTTCGCAAAGCATGTCCTTCCAGTAATCTAAGTCTTGCTCTGGCTGATTACTTCTGTACAAAGCGTTTAAGTGCTTAAGGCTTCTATTAAACACCTGAAAATCCAAATTAAAAGATTGTTCCACGTGAAACAACAGCCAGTCCAAATAACGTCTGCGTAGTTTTGGTGCACCAAGTAATAAGTCAGAACTCTGAGGCGTAAATATCTGAATCGGTAAATAGCTAACTAAATCAGAGGCACGTTTGGACTTTTGTCCATTGATGTTCACGACACAACTATCGTCTACCTGCCTACTTATTCCAAATTTTTGTTGCTTTCCGTCCTCAACAACAGCAGAACAAAAAACGGTAAAACCCGGTTTTTCATGACTAATAACATTTTTATGTTTAAGGGTACGAAAAGAACGAGCGAAGCCTAGATAATGTAAGGCCTCTAAGATTGATGACTTGCCACTGCCGTTTTCACCGAGGAAAACATTCAAGCTTTTATGTGCAGTAAGTGACAAATCATCAATGTTTCTGAAATGACTGATCTGGACTTTGTCCAGTTTCATGGGGAAGCAAGCTTCTTATAAAAACTAATTACAATCTCATTGGCATTATGACGTATAATGCAGAGTCATCTTTCGAGTCCTCTATCAATGCACTGCTATTTGAATCAGCTAAAGTAATACATACGTTTTCACAACTTAAACCATTCATAACATCAATTAAATAGGCGACATTAAAACCGATTTCCAAACTATCCCCCTGATAATCTACATCTACAATTTCTTCAGCCTCTTCTTGCTCTGGGTTATTAGCCGTAATCTTCAATTCACCATTAGATAGGTTTAAACGCACGCCCCTGAATTTTTCATTTGATAAAATAGAGACCCTAGAAAACGCATGTTTCAATACGTCCTTGTTAGATTTGATCTTTTTGTCACCATCTTTTGGCAACACACGTCTATAGTCAGGAAAACGCCCATCCACTAATTTACTAGTAAATATAAAATCTGTTGAGAAAATCCTGATGTGATTTGAACCAATCTGAACCTTAACTAGTTTATCGCTATCTTCTATCAGGCGGATTATTTCCAAAACACCTTTACGTGGAATAATGACCTGGCGGTTAGCCAAAGTAGCATTAGTATAGTTTAGCCGGCACAGCGCCAACCTATGCCCATCAGTGGCAACCGTACGAATAAGATTGTCTTCAGTCTCTAGCGACATACCATTAAGGTAATAACGCACATCCTGCTGAGCCATACAAAAGTGAGTGCTATCAATAAGCCGTTTTAAATCTGATTGAGGTATTTCAAACTCTAATTCGCCCTGCCAATCTTCAAGGTTTGGATAATCATCAGCCGATAAGGTTGATAGACTATATTTACTGCGCCCAGACTTGAGCAACGCTTTGTTGGCGTCAACACTGAAGTCAATGCTACTTCCTTCATTTAATCCTCTACATATATCTAGCAGTTTTTTAGCTGGGACAGTAATCTCGCCTTCAACGAACTCACCACTCAAGGTGACATTAGAAATCAATTCAACCTCTAAATCCGTACCCGTCAGCCAAAGTGAGTTATCACTAACCTTAATCAAAACATTAGACAATATAGGCAGTGTATGGCGACGCTCGACCGCGCCAGAAACCAACTGAAGTGGCTGTAAGAAGTTTTCCCTGCTGATGCTAAATTTCATCTTTTTACTCGTGAATTTCTATGAAGATAGTGTACGTATTAAGTTCTGATAGTCTTCTTTTATATCATGACTTTCTTCCCTTAGCTGCACTATTTTTCGGCAGGCGTGCAATACAGTGGTGTGGTCTCTACCACCAAAGGCATCTCCAATCTCTGGCAAACTATGGTTGGTTAGTTCTTTAGACAAGGCCATAGCCATTTGCCTAGGCCGAGCAACACTGCGACTACGCCGTTTAGACAAAATATCTGCCATCTTAATTTTGTAATATTCCGCAACAGTTTTTTGAATATTATCAATAGTGACCAACTTCTCCTGAAGCGCCAAAAGATCACGAAGTGCTTCTCGCACAAAATCTATCGTAATAGGTCGACCTGTGAAGTTCGCATTGGCAATGACTCGATTTAACGCCCCTTCAAGCTCACGCACATTTGAACGTAAACGTTTAGCAATGAAAAAAGCAACTTCATCAGGCAAAAATATTTTATTCTCGACGGCCTTACGCATCAAAATCGCTACCCGGGTTTCCAATTCGGGGGGTTCAATGGCGATGGTAAGACCCCAACCAAACCGAGATTTCAAACGATCTTCCACTCCAACAATTTCTTTTGGATAACGGTCAGAAGTGAGAATTATTTGCTGGTTACCTTCCAATAAAGCGTTAAAAGTATGAAAAAACTCTTCTTGAGAGCGTTCCTTATTGGCAAAAAACTGAATATCATCAATGAGTAAGGCATCAACCGAGCGGTAATAACGCTTAAATTCTTCTATGGCATTGTTTTGTAGCGCTTTAACCATATCTTGGACAAAACGTTCAGAATGCATATACACAACTGTGGCATTTTTCTTTTTGTCCATAATGCCATTACCAACTGCATGTAATAAATGGGTCTTACCTAAACCAGTACCACCATAAATAAACAGTGGGTTATAAGCACCACCGGGATTATCTGCTACTTGCTGTGAGGCTGCCCTTGCTAGTTGGTTTGACTTACCTTCAACAAAATTGTCAAATTTATATGTTAAGTTAATATTGCTTTTGTGCCCTGTAGCAATAGGTGCAGCTGTGCCTACATTAGAAACCGCAATCGAAGGTGTTGATGGTAAATAACTATTTTTATTTTGCCTGTTTTGCTCTACTGCTAATGGCGGGTGACTATTTGCTGCAAAGTTTCTACTAGCATCTACATTGACAATCTTTACTTCAAATCGTAACTGAGGTGCTTCATCCCCACAAAATTCAGCCAACAAATTATTAATTTGCGAAAAATATTTATCTCTAACCCAATCCAAAACAAAACGATTAGGTGCAAAAAGAGTTATGTGAGCATCACCATGTTCGGCCAGAAGCGGTCTTATCCACATACTAAACTGTTGTATAGGCAAATCCTGCTGCAACCTATCGAGACACTGATTCCATATAGACATCGAAGAAAACAACTCCACCCTTATAAATAAAGGCCAAAATGAGATAAATGCGAAATTACAAAACAAAAGTGAAAAGTAATAGCTGTGTTATTATTAACCAGTTAAAAGCCAAACTTAAAACTAGCTGTGGATTATCTCG
>QIJM01000122.1 GCA_003232445.1 Paraglaciecola arctica | reverse complement strand
GGTGCAGTATTGTATTTGAGCTCTGACGCGGCAGGTTTCACCACAGGGGTTACATTACCCATTGATGGCGGTTCAACCGCTATCTAGCAGCAGAGTTTAATGACTTATACCAATCCGTCCTAACAATTACCTAAAAACACGTCAATTATTAATACTGAAGGTTTAAAAGCAGGTGAGGTGTGGCTCAACGTAGAAGAAGGCAGTGATGTAATTTGGATAGTAGTAGATGCTTTTTGCACCATTCATCGGTTTGTACCATCAGCTTGAGTGGGTATTTAGGATTGAAGGTGCTTATGCGTGTAAAAATCCTATCGGAAGTATAGTGACACCTAAAACTGCGGGTGAAGTATCCACTAGCGTTTGAGGAATTATTCGCTCAATATATCAACCACTTCCTTCAATTCTACTAATTGGCTAGTCAATTCAGCTACTTGTTGTTCCAATTGTGTAATACGTTCTAAGGCTTGGGGATGTATTGATGTTGAATCTTGAGTAGAGTTCATGGTGTTCGTGTTCGCTGGTGCCTGCGATGCGACTTGTAATCCCTCTTCACCACTAAATAAGTGTGCATAACGAGAATCGCGTTTGCCGGGTTCAAGGTCTAGTTTTACCACCAATTGTTCGTCGTTTAAATCGTGTAACTTGTTCAGTGTTGCCTCTATTTCATCCACATTGTCAAAGTCGGCCAATCGGTTGGTGCGTGTTCGAAGTTCGCCGGGGGTTTGCGGGCCGCGCAGCAACATCACGCAGACAATAGCCAACTGTTGGCGGCTAAATTTTAAATCACTGAATTCGGTATTGCAGAAACGATGTTTGTACTTCATAACTCGGCTACCCGTGCCTGTATGTTCGAGGATCAGTTTTTTACCTCTAAGCTCATCTAACACGTTTTTCACGTCCGATTCACTCAGGTTCATCACTGGTTCACGGTTACTTTTCTGGTTGCAGCCGAGGGTTAAACCATTGAGAGATAGGGGGTATTGATCAGGTGTAGTCACTTCTTTTTCGATTAATACACCGACAAGCCTAGCTTGAATTGGTGTGAGTTGAATAAGCATCTAAACGTCCTTTTGTACTACTAGTTATGCTTCATTATAAGGCGTGAATAGACTTTGCATATTCACTTTGGCTTTTAATTTTATCGCTAACAAAAATAATCCGCCTAGTTTGCGATGCAAAAATATCGCATTAGCCGACGGTGTGTGTGCGTATTCTTTCTCTAGTCCCAGTTGCATGCCTTGATTTTGCAATCTGGAAGACAAGTCAGAGCCAGCAAAGTCGTATGGTGAATCGCCGTATAGAGGCTCGCAGGCCATATAAGCTAAATCAGTGATATTTTGCTGAACCTTTTCAGGCAAATCCTGCCTGATTAGACCGATATCTAAGATAGCCTGACGGATTTTTGTTTTGTCATGCTGACTGGCACCTTGCATAAGTTGACGATAACTTTCGGCCATCTGTGATGTGTAAGTACGGGTCGCCCCAAAATCTAATAAGACAATTTTTTGCGTGTCTTGATCATATTGGTAATTGGCAAAGTTAGGATCGGTTTGCACCAATTGGAAGTCGAATAGTTCTTTAAAAAACAAACGCATCAGTTGGCTCATCACCTGATCACGTGTTTCTTGTGGTGCATCAATCAACTGCTCTATCGGTATGCCATCTACAAAACTCATAGCAAGGATCGTGTCTGAACTGAACTCTTTATCCAAAACCGGCATGATAAAGGCGTCATCATTTTCAATAATTGCAGCATATTGACCTAGGTACCGTCCTTCAAGAGCATAATCTGCTTCATCGTGAAGCTGTTTTTTAGCTTCGGCCAACAAAGGTTTAATATCCAGACTCTTAGGCAATAATCCCGTCATTTTTATGAGAGTAGCAACGTTATCGACGTCGCTATTAATACTTTGTTTAATACCTGGATATTGAATTTTAACGGCTAAACGTTTTAGGTCTTGAGTGATAACTTTATGCACTTGACCTATGGAGGCTGCGGCGATAGGTTGCAGCGGAAATTGGATGAATTTTTTCTGCCAACCTTCACCCCATTGTGCTTCTAATAAACCAATAAGCTCCTTTTCTGGCATAGACTTGGCGTCTGAGCGCAGCCGAGCTAGTAAATCAGTTAACTCTGCAGGCAACATATCACCTGCATCCATAGATATCATTTGACCCACTTTCATCGCCGCACCACGCATTTGCGCAAGTTTATCGGCTACACGCATAGCGTTGCCGGGGGTCAGTAGTAAATCTTTAATTTTAGGCCGGTTACCTTTGGCTAATTCGCTGATCCCTTCAGCGAGGATGTTTCCAGCCACTCGCCCTGCTAAAGAACTAAGTTTACCCAAACGATTTAATCGTCCCTTTGGGATAGAGGCTGTATCTGTCTTTTTCTGCATAAATAGATGGCCTATAAACAGAGTTATACGTTGGTTTGGCTATAAACTATTATGGCGGTGTCATTTCTTGTAGAGCACCTACTTCTAACATTGGTGCGGCATCTAAATTCTCAGCGTCCATCATGCATGCAATACGTTGCATCGTTGAAACCAACTGGGTTTGCTCCCATTCTTGAAGTTTTTCAAAGCGATCAATAAAATGTGCTTGTAGTGGCCGTGGTGCATCTTTGACGACGGCCTTTCCTTGTTCAGTAAGGTGTAACCCAACTTTACGTTTATCCGTTACTGAGCGCTCTCGAATGACATAGGTACGTGCCTCAAGTCGATCTAAAATACTGGTCACAGTGGCTGAACTAAGATTAATACTTTGGGCTATATCCTTGACCATACAACCGTCATTTTGATCAATTTCTTTTAGAACAATAAGCTGAGGACTGGTAAGCCCACTTTCTTTGGATAATTTTTTCGAATAAAGGCCGATGGCTCGAGTGACCTTTCTTAATGAAACCAATAACTCTTCATACTTCTGCATAATACTTACCTCTAAACATCTTTGAAAGTCGGCTGATAAGACTGTTAATCGGCGCCAGATAGATGACGCTTAATGTATGAGTAATTAACTTAGAGTTCAATTTTTATATTCGATTTTGCTCACTTTCTTTCATGTTAAGAAAAGTTCAATACTATCTAATTTCCCCACCTTTAAACTATGTTATATCTAATTCTTAATGGATTTTTAATGAAAAAATAGTTAGTATACGAATCATTAGTTTACTACGTGCTTTTAGTTAAGTATTTTAATAGGCTAAAAATGTAGCTTTTAGACCAGCCAGAAACCTCTCAAGCTAATAATGGTTCGAAAATAGGTCAACAATTTTTTTGACTGTCGTTCAACATTTTTGTTTTAAATACTGATGGGTTTATTAGTAACATTAGGTCATAAAGCTATAAGACAAACCTCAACCTATCCCCCCGAGAGAATAAGACTTAGCGTTAGTGGAATCCCAACAGAACAAATCAGAATAGCTGGCACTCATGCCTACAACAATATACAAGCGTTGAACGACGCAAGGTAAGTAATTAATTACATGAATAAATTAGATTGGAAACGTGTTGTCATAAAAGTTGGCAGCACATTGATCGCGCCGCATGGAAAGGGCTGTAGTAATCACTACTTATTAAGTATTGCACAATTTATTGTGAACTGCCGCACCCAAGGTATCGAGGTGGTGTTAGTGTCATCAGGTTCGGTTGCCGCAGGTGCACATTTATTCCCAGATGAATTACAACAAACTATTGCAATAAAAAAGGCCATGGCTGCTGCGGGTCAAACTGAGATGATGGCGACATGGGATAAATTATTTGATTTTCCAACTGCACAGATGCTGCTGACGCGTTGCGATTTACGTGATAGAGAACGCTACGTGAGTGTGAAAGATACAATTTTTAATTTGTTGGAGCATGGTGTGCTGCCGATTATTAACGAGAATGACACCATTGTGACTGACAAATTGAAAGTGGGAGATAACGATAATTTATCTGCGATCGTGGCTGCTGCTGCCGACGCTGATGCCTTGATTATTTGTTCCGATATTGACGGTCTGTACAACAAAAATCCCCACAAACACGATGATGCTGTGCTCATTCCGAGCATCACAGAGATAAATGCAGAGATCTACGCTATGGCAGATGGAGCGACGAATGCTTTGGGCACAGGCGGCATGTTAACTAAGGTGCAAGCTGCTCAAAAAGCTACTTCACACGGTATTGATACCTTTATCGTAAACGGTTTTACTGAACTGTCATTTAGCATGTTGTTGAACGGTGATAACCCAGGCACACATTTTTCGTCAGATCCCTCTCCTATGAAAGAGCATTTGCACTGGATGACACATACATCTACCGCTCAGGGTGAAGTCATAGTCGAAGATGCCTTTACCGCTAAACTAGACTCACACAGTGAACAGCTTACCAGTGAAGACTTGGTTGAGGTTAAAGGT
>QIJM01000302.1 GCA_003232445.1 Paraglaciecola arctica | reverse complement strand
AGGTGTACATCATTAATATAATAACAACTAGTCCACAAAACAGAATTAAAATCTGCTCCCGTAAGCTCGCGTTGATAAATTTAATCGACAGATTTTTGTATTCCTGCTCTAAAGAACTACTCATTATTAGAGCCTTTTTCTACTGTAAGCTCTTTACCCGTTGAAATAACAAAATTAAGTTGTTGCTCAGAGTCACGATACAGCCTAGTGTCAGCGAATTCTTGCCCTCTAAAATAATCAGTCTGGCCTAACGAACTAAGCCATTTGGGTACAAGGGCAGAATCTGTTGCTGCACCTTTCATCACTACACTCATGCCATCTAAGTTTATATGGGTTAACCACAGCTCGCTTTGGTTATGACTGGCAAGATCTATCATCAGATTTGAAAAACCGTTTAATTTTAGCTGCTCCTGACCGGCCAATTCATTTAACACACGTTTTTTAAGACTAATAAATTGTTGTTGTTTTTCCACTTGCTTGAGTAGTGTTGGGTCAACTTTCAAGTTGTCTACAGCGCTTTGTAGTTCCTCGAGCAATATTTTTTGCTGTTGTTTGTTTTGTTCTATCTTGGCCATATTAGATGTGAAACTTTGCTGTTCAGATGCCACATAAAAGTACAGTAAACTACAAAAAAGTGCCGCAAATACCCAACTCGCAATAACAATTGACAGAGTCAGCAGACGTAATTTTGGGTGAAATTCTGAATGATAAAGATTGACTCTATTTTTCATCAGGCAATCAAACTCGCGTTATCAATTGCTGCGCCTAAGCTAGCAAAGCTTGTTGATTTTATTGGCATATCACCGTCTGTCGTCACATCAGGTATAAACGTTTCTACTGAAACAAAAATCACTTGTTTGATCATGTCGGCGAGGGCATCTTGATGGAGAGTGTCTAAACAAATATACACTTTTTTGACTGGGGCTTGTCGCAACTGGCTCTCGAAATAATCCATGGAACGTTGAATTTCTACACTTAAATTATCAACCACACCTATTTTTAGTTCTTCTTGAGAAAAACTCGTCAAGTTCTCATAACCACGTAGACGTCTTGAAAAGAATAATTGGTTACGCTTAACAATGTTTAAGCTAAGTTGCCCGCTTTCCTCTTGTTTTAAAATAATAATGGCATCGTCACTGGGTGTCAGTAGATTGCAGGTTGCCAGTTCTTCAACGCCGATGATATTAAGTGCTAATCCAGCTTTTAAAATACCATCGCGAATTTCTATGATATCTCGCGTACTGATTGCCACCACATTTAATTTTTTGACATTGGATGCGGCAGCAGGGGGATCAAAATAATCAATTGTAAACTCGTCATCACTGAATAATTGCTCTTTAACCGTCCACTGCAATGCTTGATTTAATTCGGCGTCTTCTACTGCCGGTCTATCTACCTGTAACAGTTGATACTTCGAAATGGATAAGGCGACATTACATGGAGTGTTCGTTAGGTCATTGTTTTCGACATAGGCTTTTAGTTTAGCCTGCCAATTATCGATTGGTGCAGAGTGTTGTTTTACCCAGTTAAGCTTGCCTTTTAGTTTTTTTAGGGTGGATATGTGAAAGTCGCTAACGCCCATTTCAATTCCTACGGAATGAAATTTTGAAGCCTTTCTAAATCGACTTTTAATAAATTCGCGCCAACCAATTTGCATGTCACGGGCTTTATCGCTTAAAACTTGCTTCCATTACAGCAAAAAACTACCTAAAGCGCTAGTCTTATATGACCTTTGAATTGGTACGGTTTATTTAATGATTCCAATGACTTAAAATATAGCCTTGATTTCATCTTAAGCTGTTACCTTCGGAGATTTTTTTGAAGAAAAATATTAGTTACCTCACATTAATACTATTGAGCACATCGGTTTTTGGTCAAAATCAACAGCAACCAATAGAGCAGATCACTGTGACTGCCACACGCACTAGTCAGAATATTTTGGATGTAGCAGGCAATATCAGTTGGTTAGACGATGAAAGTTTAAGATTGATTGAGCCGCAGCATATTAATCAAGCTTTAGTGCGGATACCGGGCGGTTGGATCAGTCGAGGTAATGGTCAAGAACATCTAACTGCCATTCGTTCACCGGTGCTAACCGGAGCCGGTGGCTGTGGTGCATTTTTTATTGCTCAAGATGGAATTTCGTTACGTGCACCGGGGTTTTGCAATGTCAATCAATTGTTCGATGCGAATACCGAACAGGCATTATCCCTTGAAGTTTTACGCGGCCCTGCAAGCACTATGTATGGCTCTAATGCAGTGCATGGGGTGATCAATGTGCTAACACCTAATCCCTTTGACACAAAGCAGTCAAGTTTATCATTGAGTATTGGGCCCCATGATTACTCCCGTGGCATGTTTAGTTTATCTACTACCAGTGAACAACATGGCTTTTTATTATATGGCAACGTTACACAAGACGGAGGGTATTTACATGACAGTGGCTTCGATCAGCAAAAATTTAATCTAATACATCAATATCAAGGCGGTAAATGGCAGATTAAAAATGTACTAGCGGTCACTAATTTGAATCAAGAAACAGCCGGTTTCATCAGCGGATTTGAGGCATATAAAGACGCTGCACTAAAAAGGCAAAATCCTAATCCTGAAGCGTTTCGTGATAGTCAGTCTATGCGCGTTTATAGTCAAATCAGCTATGTTGAAAACAACACAACAAGCCTTACCATTACGCCCTATGTGAGGTGGACAGATATGCAGTTTTTAATGCATTTTCTTCCGTGGCAACCCCTTGAGGAAAACAGCCAAACCAGTGTTGGTATGCAAGTACAATTCCAAAAGGATTATGGCGATTTGACTTGGTTGAGTGGCATTGACGCTGATTATACTCAAGGGCAATTGACTGAGACCCAAGCGGATGACTTTTCGCCTACCTTACCCGCTGGCATTCATTACGATTACAAGGTGAATGCCAGTGTATATTCACCTTTTGCCCAACTTCAATGGCTCGCAACACAGCAGTTAAGTCTTAGCGCGGGTATAAGATATGAGCGCACCAAATATGACTATAACAATCGTTTAAGTGCGGGCAGTGCATGTGCGGTAGGTATCGAAAATTGTCGGTTCAGTCGCCCTGAAGATCAAGTCGTCGATTATGACGAATGGTCGTATCAAATAAATGCAAATTACGCCTTAGCCAATAACCAACGACTCTACGCACAATATTCCACAGGGTATCGGGCTCCCCAAGCAACAGAATTATTTAGACTACAAGCTGGCCAAACAGTGGCTGAACTTGACGCTGAAAATGTACATTCCATTGAGCTGGGTTTAAGAGGGCAGACTCAGGCGTTTTTCTATGACGTCACCTTATTCTCCATGCAAAAAGACAATTTTATTTTTCAAGATACCGATAGGCAAAATATCAGTAATGGTGAAACGTCTCATCGGGGAATAGAGTTGGCGCTAAGCTATCAGTGGCGATACTTGTATATATCTGCCAACGGTACCTTTGCTAAACATCAGTACGACTCAAACCTGACTCTAGGTCGGATCAATATTCAGGGCAATGAAATAGATACAGCACCACAGCATATGGGCAGTGTACAACTGGGTTGGCGGACTGATTCAGGTGGGTTTATAGAGTTGGAGTGGGTGCACCAAGGCAACTATTATCTTAACCCTGAGAACAGCGCAGAATATAGGGGTCACAACTTACTTAATCTGCGAACTGGCTGGGCATTAAATGAAAGGCTAGATATCAGCGTCAGAGTCAGCAACCTTAGCAATGAGGATTATGCCGAAAGAGCCGATTTTGGTTTTGGCAGTTACCGTTATTTCGTAGGTGAAGCTAGGGCGGTTTATGCCACTGTTCGATACCGATATTAGTTAACCCCAGATCGGCTTAAGCGACAATCATGGAATTGCGCTCTACATCAGTTAAATTAAGGCTTGGCTTATCCTCTTTTAGGCAATAATACCAATCCATCCTAACAATGGCACCAATAATATTCACTCTTCCGGCATGCCAATCATGCCATATTATAATGATTTAGCTATAACCAATCCTCCATATCATGCTCCCTGCTGTTCACTAGCTAGGCGGCGGGGAAATATATTATCACTGTGCTAATTCTCGCTCACGGTCACTACGGGAGTTGATATCTGGGTATTGGCCATCATTAAATGATCTCTGGTAACCGTCAAAAAGGAATGTCATCATCAAAGTCAAAATCTGGTTCAGCCATAGGCGCAGGCTGGCCTTGTGCGGGTGCTTGGTTGGAGCCTTTATTTGGTTGTTGGGGAGCACCTTGGGCTGGTGGTTGTTGATAGCCTTGGTTCTGTTGTGGAGCGGCTGCTGGACGTTGTTGCCCTTGGAAACCACCTTCAGAAGATTGACCACCCCCTTTACCGCCTAACATTTGCATCACGCCATTAAATGGGTCTAAAA
>QIJM01000284.1 GCA_003232445.1 Paraglaciecola arctica | reverse complement strand
TTTAACAGTACTGACTATTCGGCTAAAGCACTCACCGCTGCGACTTTCGTCGGATTTATCTCTTCACTTGGATAACAACCCAATACCTTAAAGTATCGTGTCGTGGCCTGTAACTCTTCTAACGCTTGCTGCATAGGTCCATCTTGCACATTACCTTCCACATCAAGATAAAACATTTCTTCCCAAAGGTTGCCGGTAATAGGCCTAGACTCAAGCTTGGTCATATTGATTTTGTTGTCACGCAATATCATAAGCGCTTCTACTAGGGCTCCTGGTTTTTGCACGGTAGACATGACTAAGGTGGTTTTTGCTGGCACTTGTAGTGGAACATTGACTGGCTTACGAGCCACCACAAAAAAACGACTATGATTTTCTTTTTGGTTGGCTAAGTTTGATTTAATCGCATGTAAACCATACAAACTGCCACCCGTTTCACTGCCCATTGCCGCAATATCATCTGTGTTCAGTTCGGCCACTTTTAACATTGCCGTAGAAGTACTATCGCAAGGTTTAACCTCGACATTGCCTAATTCGGCAAGGAAATGACTGCACTGAGCAAAAACTTGCGGATGGGCGTACAAGGTTTTAATTTTGCTAACATCGGTTTCTTGATTAACCAACAAGGCATGTTTGATTGGGTAGGTGAGTTCACCAATGACAGAAAGCTGAGTATGTTGCAGTTGGTCGTAAACTTCATTGATACTGCCTGAAGATGTGTTTTCAATAGGCAATACGGCATAATCAGCTTCGTTGGTCTCTACCTTTTTAATGATCTCCAAAAAGCTTTGACAGCCTATTTCAAGCAGTTTGCCTGGACGCCTAGAAAAATATTTTTTTGTGGCTAAATAACTGTAAGAGCCTTTGTCACCCAAAAAAGCTACGCGATTTAGTGGCAGACTACTACCAGGGTTGGCTCTTGCGGCTAACAAGGCTTGCTGATTTAACACCGAATCCTCGATGATGACATGAAATAACTGCGTGACATAGTGAGCATCTAGTCCGTGTTTTTTACCTTCCTTTATCAACCTAATCAATAATTGTTCCTCGCGTTTTTGATCACGTACAGGAATATGGTTTTTGATCTTTGTTTCTGCCACTTGATTGGTATATTGCTGTCTTTGGGCTAAAAAAGTCAGCAGGTGTGTGTCAAGTTCAGTGATTTTGACTCTAAGTTCTTCTAGTTCTGATGATGACATGATGCCCACTTGTTCATTGTCCGAGTAACGAAACTAACATTGCGCGTACTTCATTTACTTCAAAGGGTTTGTCACATAAAGCGTTAACGCCCGTTTGGTGAATATTTGCCATATGCAAACTAGAGCTCGATTCACTGGTGACCATAATAATGGGTACATGTGCAGTTTCAGGATTAAAGCGAATAAATTCAGAGAGTTCCCTACCATCCATTTCAGGCATATTATAATCTGTGACCACCAAATCAAATGTATTGTCTTTTAACAAGGTCAGTGCTTCTGCGCCATTTTCGGCTTCTAGAATTTTTTGTAGCCCTAAACCATTTAATACTCTGCGAATATGATTACGCGCAAGTTTACTATCGTCAACTAACAGTACTCTGACATCTTGCACATCAAACAACTCAAGATCCAATTCATCTGAATTGATTAAATCAAGTGATGCTTTTAGTGCTTTGGCTAAATTCTCTGGGGTAAAAGGTTTAGGTAAAATCGCGGCCACACCAGATTGCTTAAACTCCTCAAGTTTCTCGACCCGATTTTCGCTGGAGACCAACATAAAGGGTGTAGAGGCAAGGGCATCGTCATTTTTAATCTGTTTTATGATATCTAGGCCGGTTCCGTCTTCGAAGTACATGGCACTGACAACCAAGTCTGCACCGTGTTTAGTAATCGCCTCTAGTGCTTGTTTAACACCCCCCACGGCTTCTACGTGATTGATATCCGCTGCCGCTAACTGCTTAATTATGATTTTCCGTTGAGTATCAGAAGGTTCGACTAATATGATACTCACTTCTGACAAAGAGAGATGCTGCATTGTTACTCCTAATTTGTATCGCTAATGACTACTAACCACCTGCTAGTTTCACATTATGGCCTAGTTGCTCAAGTGTTGCTTTGATTTTATCGCGGTTATCACCTTGAATTTCAATCACCCCACTTTTTAACGCGCCGCCTGTTCCACACATTTTTTTTAATTGGCTGCATAAGTCTTTTAGTTCTTTTTCAGCTAAATCCAAACCAGATATGGTGGTCATGCCTTTTCCTTTGCGACCTTTAGTTTCGCGGCGAATACGCACTACGCCATCCGTTTTTACTTGTGCTTTATTTTGTTCTTTGGATTGAATTCGGCCAGTTTTTGTACTGTATACCAGTCTGCTTTCACTCATTTTTATCTTGAACCGTATTAGTGCTGAACATGCTAGGGGTACATTCTAATAAAAAAATGTGATTCTTTGTAGTCAAAGCTGTAAAACTATTATTTAATAACATTGACTTAGAGTAGATCGCTCTAATAATTTTTTGTCGAATGGGAGAGATGTATGAGTTTAGACAGAGAATTTTCTGAAGATGGTAAAGTGTTAACCATTTACCTAGAAGAAAAATTCGATTTTAGCAAAGTTCAAGACTTTCGCTTGGCTTATTCAGAAGGCAATGAAGGGGTAAATAGTATTGTCATTAATTTACAAAACACTGAATATATGGATAGTTCGGCTTTAGGTATGTTGTTAAATATGCAAAAAAGCCTAAGTGACTCAGTGAAATCATACAAAATCTCCCATAGTCGCCCGCAAGTTTTAAAGATTTTACAGATTGCCCGTTTTGGCAAAAAATTCGACATCACATAGTTTCTTGTAATTAATCATGCGTATTTTAATAGTTGATAACGACACGCTTAATCGCTTTTTGCTGATACATATGCTTGAGCAACAGGGGTATATGGATACCTTTGAAGCTGAGGATGGGGCGGTTGCTTTTGAATTAGCTAAGCGTATAAAACCCGACCTTGTGTTGCTTGATGTTGTCATGCCTGAAATGGACGGTTACGAAATTGCTACAAAACTAAAAAAATTAGCCGGAAATATTTATTTACCTATTATTTTTATCACCGCGCTGGAAGATGAAGAATCACTCGCCAGGTGCTTAGAGACAGGGGGTGATGATTTTGTAGTCAAACCTTTTGATAAAGTTATCTTGGCCGCAAAAATCCGTGCTCATTCTCGTACTAGGTTGTTAGAGCAGAATAAACAACTTTCTTTTTATCGAAACGCCATAGAGCGTGAGCATAAAATTGTTGAGCATATTCTTGCTAATACACTTTCGATTGATAAACATTTTACTCGTTACTTAGATTATTGTCTCAACCCCGCTAGTGAATTTAATGGTGATTTTTTTTTAGCTAGCGCCAGTCCAACTGGCGGTATGTACTTTTTAATCGGTGATTTTACTGGCCATGGCTTGGCCTCAGCTATTGGCGCTCTGCCGGTTTCACAAGCTTTTCAAACGATGTCGGGGAAAGGACTTTCTTTAATGGAAATGGCTGGAACCATTAATCAGACTTTATTGATGTTGCTTCCAGATGATATGTTTTTTGCTGCAGCGATTGTCGAAATTAACAACACGGGGAAACAAATAGATGTGTGGAATGGCGGAATGCCTAGCCTGTTATTACAAGATCCTAGTGGAAAAATAGTCAAGCGTTTTGCATCACGGTTTTGCATCACGGCATATGTCTCTAGGAATATTGGAAAGCCACGAATTTGAATCTAAAATTGAGCGTTATGAAATGCACTTTGGTGACAGATTGGTGGCTTTTAGTGATGGTGTGGTCGAACTTGAAAATGAACAAAATGAAATGCTAGGTGATGAGGGCATTGAAAAGTGGTTACAGAGTCAGCCCGACATCAACGCTGAGGGGGTCATTAATAAAGCTATAGAATATCTAGGCGGTATGCAGCGTAACGATGATGTTACTGTGGTGATCTTTACCAGTCAGCCGTTTGAACCTGCGGTAAATAAGGGCCTTGCCTCTAAGACCCCGATCCGATCAAAATTGTCATTGAATTGAACGCAAAACATATTAAATCTGCCGATCCTGTGGTGGATTTAGTGAATGTGTTGACTAACCAGTTGAGCCTATATGGTATTCACTCTAAACTCTTTACGGTGTTGAGTGAGCTATACAATAATGCGCTAGAGCATGGTCTGTTAGAGCTTGATTCAGCGTTAAAACAGTTGGACGATGGCTTTTTTGCATACTTTACTTTACGCGAAGAAAAACTCTCTGCTTTAACGAGTGCAGAAATCATTATTTCTGCAGAGTATCGCCCGGATGAAAACGCACTGGCGATCCGCATAAAAGATTCGGGAACAGGGTTTAAACAAGGATACAAGTCAAAATTTGAAGATATTGAAAAAAACTATGGCCGCGGTCTTTCGCTAGTTAAAGAGCTGTGTGAATCTGTTGAATACAGCAATAAAGGCAATACAGTAGATGTAGTGTTTAAAATTTAATGAAGCTATGAAGTGTTTTGAAGCAAAATAATATCAGAGTGGCCAAGCAAAGTGATTTAGCGTTATGGGTTAAATTTAATCAATTGATGGCATAGAACAAAGCCATTATCTGGTGTACGAAGAATAAAAATTGTTATTGCGAATAATTCTCAATTTGATTAACATATCTTTTCTATCTTTGCATTTGTCAGTAAAAAGTAGGACTTCCCCTTGAAAAGTTTCATCTCGTGTATGTTTGTTGTGACAACCATGTTGTCGCAATTGGTTATGGCCGATCAAGTAAATTTGTATTCAGCGCGCAAAGAAGCGTTGATCAAACCTTTGTTGGATGAGTTTACTCAGCAAACGGGTATTTCAGTCAATTTAGTCACAGGCAAAGCCGATAGCCTGATTACGCGTTTAAAAAGCGAAGGTAAATATAGCCCCGCAGATTTATTGTTAACCACAGATGTAGGTCGCTTGTACCGCGCCAAGCAGCAAGGTTTAACCCAGACAATTTCGGTATCTGAGGCAATGATGGCATTGCCAAATAATTTTCGTGACGAGCAAGGGCATTGGTTGGGTTTATCATTGCACGCTCGGCCTTTGATGGTGTCAGTTGATAGCGTTGATGCTCAAACTATTGCTAACCTAGAAGATTTAATTAGCCCCCAATGGAAGGGGCGAGTGTGTATGCGCAGTTCGAGTAATATTTATAATCAATCTATGGTGGCATCGTTGATTGCTCAGTTGGGTGAATCAGCTGCTCAGGAATGGGTTAATGGTCTGGTTAAGAATTTCGCTCGTCCTCCACAGGGTGGAGACAGAGATCAAATTAAAGCGGTAGCAGCAGGCCTTTGTGATGTGGCAATCGCTAATACTTATTATCTTGCAGGTATGTTGAGCTCTAAAGATGAAACAACCCAACAGCAAGCTAAAAAAATAAACGTTATTTGGCCGAATCAAACTGGCCGTGGCGTCCATACCAATATATCTGGAGTAGCTTTAGCAAAAAATGCCCCAAACAAGGATGCTGCAACCAAACTAATCGATTTTTTACTCAGTAAAGAGTCGCAGTTGTGGTATACCACAACCAACCATGAATACCCCGTTTTGACTGATATTGCTTGGAGCGAAATACTGCAGTCATTCGGCACCTTTAAAGCTGAACAAATTCGCCTAGGTCAGCTAGGTGAGTTAAATGCAATAGCGGTTCAGATGATGGATCGTGCTGGGTGGAAGTAAGTATGAAACTTTCCACTTCGATTGTATTACAGTAAACCCGTTTATGAAGCACATAAACGGGTTCTATAGTTGGTTCAACGCTTGGTTTGTCGGCATCGCCTTAGGCTGCTTTATTCTCGCGGCTCCAGTAGGCTTGGTTTTTGTTAGTCTTTTTTTTCCACAACCTGAAATATGGCAACATCTATATTCGACTGTTTTATCTGATTATATTGTTAACTCTCTGGTGTTGGCCTTTGGTGTTGGCATCTTGGTCATTGTGATTGGCACTGTGTTAGCTTGGTGTATTGCAAGATATGAATTTGCTGGGCGTAAACAATTACAATGGTTGATACTGTTGCCAATGGCGATGCCCGCATACATTATTGCTTATACTTATACAGGTTTGTTGGACTTTGCGGGTCCAGTACAAACTTTTTTAAGGGAAACATTCCACTGGCAACATGGTGATTATTATTTTCCTGATATTCGCTCGTTGCCCGGCGCTATTATTATGTTGTCCTTGGTGCTCTACCCCTACGTTTATATGTTAGCTAGAACTGCTTTTAGTGAGCAACCCGCCAGCATTGAAGAAGTATCACGAAGCCTAGGCGTATCCCCCAGCAAGCACTTGTTTAAAGTCGTGTTACCGTTAGCTCGCCCTGCTATTTTAATGGGCGCGGCCTTAGCAATGATGGAAGCGTTTGCGGATTATGGCACGGTACAATATTTTGGTTTGAGTACTTTTACCACGGGTATTTTTAGAACGTGGTTCGGTTTAGGTAATAGTATTGCGGCTGCACAATTAGCGACAATGTTAATCAGTTTCGTGGTGCTGTTACTTATTCTTGAATATTTGTCTAGGCGTAAAATTCGCTATTATTTTCAAGGACAAAGAGCGCAACAAGTTGATAGACAAAAATTAACCGGAAGCAAGGCGTTTTGGGTACCATTTGTATGTGTGATACCTGTGTTTTTTGGTTTTATATTACCCGTTTTGCAACTGTGTAACTGGGCGTCAAGGACATATTCTACACAACTTAATAGTGAATTTTGGTTATTGTTATGGAATAGTTTTTATTTGGCAGCTATTGCAGCCATCACAGCAGTGATATTGGCGCTGCTTTTTGCTTACGGAAAACGCCTCAATCCCATTAAACCGATTAAATTTCTAGTTGGCGTGGTTAACCTAGGATATGCAGTACCAGGAACTGTGATCGCTATAGGTGCAATGATTTCGCTAAGTTGGCTGGATATAAAAGTCAATACGCTGACTGAAAGTTGGTTTGACGTCAGTGTCGGCTTAGTATTTTCAGGCTCGTTATTTGCTCTGATTTTGGTTTACAGTAGTCGCTTCTTAGCCGTAGCTATGCATAACATTGATACTGGCTTAGCTAGAATTAAACCCAGCATGGATGATGCCGCCCGTTCTTTAGGGCATAAACCTTTGCAAATTCTCAGAACTATTCATGTGCCATTGATGAAAACCAGTGTCCTAAGTGCCTTATTGTTAGTATTTGTGGATGTGTTGAAAGAACTTCCTGCTACCTTGATTTTACGCCCGTTCAATTTTAATACCCTGGCAGTCAGAGCATTTGAACTTGCCTCAGACGAACGTTTAATGGACGCTGCGTTACCCGCTTTAGCCATTGTCAGTGTGGGTATATTACCTATTATTTTGTTGACTATGTTGATGGATAAACCTAGCCGACATAGTTCACAAGTCAAGTAAGGAACTTATGTTAAGTCTCAATAATGTATCTGTTGCTTACCAAAAAACACAAGCCGTTCAGAACGTTACTCTTGAATTAGGCGTTGGGCAAATAGGTTGTTTATTAGGGCCATCAGGATGCGGTAAAACATCTCTTCTGCGAGCTGTAGCTGGGTTTGAGAAGGTAGCAGAAGGACAAATTTGCTTACGTAATAAATTAGTTAGCGCTAAGCATAGTCATTTGGAGCCTGAAAAACGCCGTGTAGCTGTGGTGTTTCAAGACTACGCGCTGTTTCCCCATTTAACTGTTGAGCAAAATGTTGCTTTTGGTTTGCATGAGCACAGTAGCGTGCAAAAGCGTCAGCGAGTAACTGAGTTACTGGTGTTAGTGGGATTGCCAGGATATGGCAATAGATACCCCCACGCTTTGTCAGGAGGCCAACAACAACGTGTGGCGTTAGCGAGGGCTATGGCCGCTAAACCCGATTTACTGTTGTTAGATGAGCCTTTTTCTAGTTTAGACGCAGAGTTAAGAGATGAGCTTGCCAAAGAGTTGCGAGCAATTTTGAAACATGAAAATACCACTGCACTTATGGTTACCCATGATCAACACGAAGCGTTTGCTATGGCCGATGTGATAGGTGTGATGAACAAAGGGCGTTTATTGCAATGGACAGATGCTTACACGCTTTATCATCGCCCAGCTAATCATTTTGTGGCGACCTTTGTTGGGGATGGAGTGTTTTTGTCTGCCACTGTGAATAACAACTTTAAGTTAAATAGCGGTTTAGGCGTGTTTCCTATCAACCCTGCTAGTGGGTTTAAGCAAGGTGACAAGATCGTATTTTTGGTTCGTCCAGACGACATTATACATGATGACGAAAGTAAGACCTTAGCAAAGGTGGTGGATAGATCGTTTCTAGGGTCTCACATTTTGTATCAACTAGAAATTGCAACACGTTGAGCATGCCAGGGTATTGTGTTTAGCACTCAGTCATCATGATCACCAATTGAATGAACTGATTGGTATTCGTTTAGATTTAGAACACCTGATTGTGTTTGCAGATAACGACGATGATTCATGAGGGTTACACTAGTAGGAGCGAGATTTAAAGGCACCAGCGACTTTCACTCTTCGTTCTAGCCCTTTGAAAGGGAAGCGGCCATTCCTTCAGGACTACGCCTCGATTGAAAGTCGCTGGTGCACTCTGAGTGGCTAATTGTTAGGATGGATTGGTATAACAATTAGTCAAGCAATAATAACGGATGAGTAAAGTATTATGATAGCCAGTATCCAAGAGTGGTTTAAAAATCATTTAGAAACCGATAACAGTGATAGTCAACATACAATCGAATTGGCGACAGCGGTGTTGTTATATGAAGTCATGCGTGCCGACCATAAGTTTGAACAACTAGAGCAAGATAGTTATCGTAAGCAGCTTGAAAAACATTTTTCTTTGAGTGGGGTCGAGCTTGAAACCCTTTGTCAGTTAAGCCAATCTCAAGCAGACGACGCTGCAGATTACCAGCAATTCACACGAGTCATAAATAATATATATGGTGCCCAGGAGAAAAGGGCTGTGCTTGATTCGTTATGGTCAGTTGCCTACGCTGATCATGAACTAAGCCCTGATGAAGATTACACTATCAGAAAAATAGCTGATTTACTTTACATACCTCATAGCCAATTTATTCAAAGCAAGTTGTCAATTAAGCCTGATTAGCCTGTCATCTGCTTTCCAATGAAATGGTATGATTTCTGTTAGTGTCTTTAATAAAAGACGTGCTAACGGCATGATTTAAAAAACATAATTTAACCCCGCAGCACTAGTGTCTCAAATTTAAGACATGTTATTTTTGAATTTTTTGTTAGTCACTACTATGGATCCCATTTGTATTTTTAACTCATTGATATATATATAGAATACAATATTGGCACGAACCATGCATTGCCCCATCAGTAATCACACACAACCTGACTGGTTCCTCGGGTGTAAAGCATGGATAGTGAGTGTGGTGAAGGATGTTAGTACAGGCGTTTGCAACTAATAGTACTAGTATCCTTGATGCGAATGTAAATTTGTATCACTGATGGCATGGATGCCTTCTTTTAATTAGATTTGATAATTTGTTCAGCGTTTTAATCAGATCTCATTTAGCAAGGGATGATAATGATATGAAAAAGATAGATTACACTGCTCCGTTTGTGTTTGTCGCCGCATCTGTTCAGTTGTTTATATCAGCATCAGCAATGGCTGATGTTAATTTAATAGAAAAACTTGATTTGGATAAAGACGGTCAAATCACAATTAAAGAAGCCGTTGCAGACCCTGCTGTTCTCGCCTCATTTGGGAAAATAGATACGGATGGCAACGGAAAAATCAGCTCAATTGAGCTGTTCAAGGCAAAAGTGGCACTGACTGAAGAGAAGAATACCAGTAAGTCTGAGTAAAGACTTAAAAAATAAAATGAGAAAAGATCGACTTGTTCGATCTTTTTTTATTATGCTTACGGCACAATAAATTGAA
>QIJM01000486.1 GCA_003232445.1 Paraglaciecola arctica | reverse complement strand
CCTAACCTCATGGCTGGTCTCCCTCGTTTGCAGATGCTTCATTCAATTGTGTTGAGCTGTCACTGTCTTTTTGTAACGCTTGATCGTTCAATCGCACCATGGCTAATTGCGCCTGCAAAATATAGTGACTGACTTTTTGTTTATGCACTTGGATAAATTGATTGAACGTGTTGGACAACTGGTCAACAAGTGCATCTTGAAGACCGTTGCTTTTGGTAATTTCAGCATCAATCCGCTGTGCCAACGTGCTTACTCTGAGTCTTTGCTCGTCAAAATCAGGTTTGGCTGCCAATTGATTAAGTAGTTTCTGCTGACGCTGTTGTGCTTTGGTGATTTCATCATCGAGTTGATTCAATGCCTTCTGTGCTTGCCATTGATTAGCGGAGTAAGCTTCACTTGCTTGCCAAACCAGGCGCCCCGCAACTCGCTCTACCCGCCGCTGGTAAGAGTCAGCCAAAGGTGGTTGATCTAGTTGTTTTTTAAGCTGAGCAATAGTCGCTAAACGTTTTTCTGAACGTTTTACTCTGTCTAACCATTGTTGACTTTGTAGGCTCATAAAAATTTGCCCATCTTGCTGATGTTTGACTGTCTCAACGACCTGCGCAAGGTCATTGCGCTGTGTTTGTAGTTCTGGCAATTGATCCAAGGTGCGATTTTGTAAAATTTGTTTTGCGCGCTTGAGTCGCTCAGCTTGCCTTTCGTCCAACATCAAATGATATTGCTGCATACGTTGTTGCCAGCTTTGCAATTGCTGTTGTAGGTCGCGACTTTGCGCTAGCGCCGACAACCCTACCCTAAACTCATTGCTGACTGCCACGCTATTGAACAGCTGAGCCGTATTGAATTGCTGACCTTTATCATTAAGCGACAAGCTTACATCATCGCCAACTCTTTGCTGCTTGTCTGTATTTGGCAGTAAATCCAAAATAAACTGGCGCTGACTAACTTGTTGCCCTGCTTGATTAAGACCCGCTAAAGCCTGCTCAAAACGATGAAGTCCCAGTTGCAAAACCTGTAACGATTGACGTGGTGCAAACGCTTTTTCATAGGCATAAGCGCTGGCTAAATAGGCCTCTAAGGTATATTCACTATTCTGTGGCATTTGAATCAATCGTTGCCAAATGCCCAAAGCAGTTTGTAATTCATCCTTTTTAGCCGCTGCCCAGCCATAGCCTAATAACGCGGCTTCTGCATCTAGACCATCTGTACGAATATTTTCAAATACTTTGAACGCTTGATGAGGGTCGTCATTTTGTAGCAAGGTATAACCTAGTGTTAGGTTAGCGCGGTCGCGAATGGCATCACGCTCAGCTTCAACATTTTGTTCATCGTTTGCACTAAATATTGGATCAGCCCAACCCATCCAGCGGCGGATAAAACCACTCCCGCTATTCGTCAAAATAGATAAACGAGTAATAGCTTGTTGGCTTTCACCTTTTTGCAGCAAGGCTAACGCTTGATTGTACTGGACATAATGGCGATAAATTGAATCGTCTGATAACTGTTCTAACCATTGAATATCGGCACCGCCAGACTCCTGAGCCAATAAAAAGCCATGTAGCTGTAATTGCATATAAAGCCAATTGTCTCGGGTAGACTGCTCAAAATATTCCTCTGCACTGTCTTGACTAATTTGCTGAAAAGCTTGGGCTGCATCTGAAAATTGGCGTTTTTGATAATAGGTTTTACCCAGCAACAACCAGGAATACGCAGTGACATCAGGCGCGGTATTGTTTTTCAATAGACGCAGGAAAATATCAGCGGCTTGGTTGTCTAACCCATAGGCCAAACTCATTCCACCTTTAAGCAACTCTGGCTCAACCTGATGGCCACTCAAAAAATCGGGTATTTGTGCTAAACCATTAGGGTATTTCTGCTCTAAAATCGCCATTTGAGTTAACGCCAAGGCAAAATTGCCCTGATAATATTCGTATAAAACTTGTTGGTAAGCTTTTTCAAGCTGCACTGAATTGGGGTCGCTAGCCTGTAGGCCCGTAACCACCAAAGCAAAACAACAACTTAATGCGCTAAACCATTTCAACATATTAAAGTTCGATCGCCTCAAAAACAGGCTGCTGTTTAACGCTAGAGTCAATAATGCTCAATTCCAACGATTTGGCCTCTGCGGTTTTAGTAAAGGTGATACTGGTGGCTCTTTTGTACTCTCTATCTTGTGGCCCTTTACCAATAAAAAACGCACTGAGCTGATGTTCGCCTTGCGCTAAATTGTCAATATGTAATTTTTGTACGCCACCTTTAAACAAGGCTTGAATTTGTTTTTCGGTATACAGATGGTGCGTGACTACCTTGTCATCAATCTTCAGTTCAACTGCGTCTAAGTTAAAATAAGTGCCTACATCCATTGAAAGATACACCACAACTTGAGTGCTAGACGGAAACAGTAAATCCTCCTCCAGTACAAACAAATCACGGTTAAGAGCCACTACTTCCTTTCTCAGTTGTTGTAATTGTTCAGCAACGGCATTGTTCGCAGGCTGATCACTTTGCTGAGCATTCACGTTCAAACTGATGCTTAAGAAAAGGCCAACAAGCAAAAATATCGACCCGTAAATAACGTTAATTTTTGATACTTTTTCAGAATAAAAACTCATGGTATTGCGCTTCCTATAACCCTTGGTAAATCAAAGGGCACTAGTAAAATATGGACACGTAAAAACGTGTGATATTGGCCGAAAACTGATACAGCGGCTCTGCACCCACAGGGGCTTCTGCCAGCACATTTCTAAAATCGTCATAGTCATAGTTCACATGATCAAAATCGAGGTTGATCGTGCTCTTTTTGAAAAAATTGGCTGCTGAAAATTGAAATTCATATGTCAGACTTACACCTAAAGACAAGTTGTTAAAGGTGCTCATTTCTTTATCCCGAGCGCGGAAATTAAATTCAGCACTTCGAGTATATAAATCCTGATAAAAATCAGCTTTATCTTGTTGGTAATGGCGAGCCCGCAATTCCACAATCCAGTCTTCACCAAAGGTATGGATATAACCAAGCTTATAAGTATTGGCTTTTATGCCCCACGAATCAGAAAACACCTTAGCTTCACCATACACAGACGCGCGATAAGGCAAATAATAGTTAGCGGTGACAGAGGCCGCATTACTTCTGCGGGTGTTGGGGTAAACCTCGGTTTCAAAACTATAACCTCGAGCGCTACTCGGATCTAAAAATCGCACTGAACGATAAGGATTATTCAAATACCCTTGATCAGATACGTTTTCCACACTCAAGCCTACTATCATATTTTTAGTAATAACCTGAGTGACCCCTAATCGATAATTTTGTCGCTCGGCTAATTCTAAAAAACTATCATCACCGGTTTTACCCACCTCATCATTGCCTTTCGAGTATCCAAGGGTGAGCGTGGTTAAGTCGCCAAAAAAATCTTGGCTAACGCCGAAATGAATCGACTCAGCTTCAAAGTCGTTTTCTGAGCTAGTGGTGTAGTTCAAGCTCATTAAGGTTTTATTGTGAAGGAAATCAACGCCCACACTGTTTTCTGTGCGCTCTTCTTTATAGGGACTGGCAGTAGCTAACACGTCTATGGATGCACCAGAAATGGTATCGACGTAATAATTAGCGGAAACAGAAACATAGTTCCCGATTTTTTTGCGCAATAAAATAGACGGACCATTAATTGACATGCCACCTCCTTGATAGGAGTGATACATCGCATCCGAACGGTCTTGTGGTAACACCGCAGCAAATGCCTGCCAAGCGACCAATCCAAGTATAATGCAGGCAAATATTAATCGAATAATCAATATTCGTACTGTACCAAATGGGCTAGTCATTTTCTGCCTAGTTACAGCCACAACCGCCCCCTGCTCCACCTTCGGCACCTCTTGCACCTTCACGAGCTCGATAAGCATGATGGGTATAAGACATCGAAACAGGGTTACGATTCATACTCATGATCGGATCGGCCAAGTTGTCACGCTCATAAGGTTTTACCCAAGGTTCGAACGTGCTACTACAGCCACTGGTTAAACCCAATGCCATTATTGCCAGTAACAAGCGCAATTGGTTTGATTTGATTGCCTTCACTGCTTACTCCCGAAGTAACGCTTTAACAGCTTGTTTGTATTTCACTTCATCGCCACGTTTATAACCGTAATGTAATAGACGTTGGTTACCGTCGCGATCAACAATCACAGTGGTCGGCATAGCCCGCACATCATACAATTTGCTGACTTCGTCATTTACATCAAATAACACAGGAAAAGAAACAGGAATATCGTTTAGCAAGATGTCAGCTTTAGACGGATCATCGTCCACATTGACCGCTAAAATGGTGAAACCCAAATCGGCGTATTCCTGTTGCAACTCTTCCAAATAGGGTAATTCTTCACGACATGGAGCACACCAAGATGCCCAGAAATTAATCAAAACCACATCACC
>QIJM01000388.1 GCA_003232445.1 Paraglaciecola arctica | reverse complement strand
TTTACATTATTGGCCAAAAGGTGTTCTCCTAAACTAACCAGTCGGTAGCTAAATCACTACTGCTGCTGGCTTTTTTCCAATGTTTTGACACGCTGGTTAAGGCTAGTAATATTTCGCAATGCTACCATGTTTTTGCGCCATTCTCTGTTGGCAGAAGCAGGTATACCAGACGAATACACGCCAGGTTCTGAAATACTTTTGGTAACCATACTCATACCAGTAAAAACCACATTGTCACACACGGTAATGTGGCCATTAATACCCACTAAACCTGCCATGCTGCAATTTTTACCAATAACAGTACTGCCTGCAATCACAGAACATGCTGCCATGGCTGTATTTTCGCCAATTTCAACGTTATGGGCAATTTGGCATTGATTGTCGATGATCACACCATCAGCCAAAATAGTATTGTCTAACGCGCCACGATCTATGGTCGTGCTAGCGCCAATTTCAACTCTGTTGCCAATGGTCACACTGCCAAGCTGAGGAATTTTAATCCACTGACCATTTTCGTTGGCATAACCAAAACCATCGCTACCGATCACCGTATTAGCTTGAACCAAACAATCTGTGCCCATTATCACATCATGATAAATAGTCACATTGGCCCACAGTTTGGTATTCGTACCTAGCTGAACGCTTTTACCAACAAAACATCCAGGACCAATGATAACATTGTCTCCCAGTTTCGCACCTGCCTCAATAACAGCATGTGCTCCAATTTTAACGTCTTGACCCAGTTCAACATTTTCACCAATGACAGCGTGAGGTGATATCTCATGCGCTGGTTCTGGAGTGGTGTCGAGCAATTGTGCAGCCTTGGCAAACCCAACATAAGGGTTATTCATAACAAGGGCTGAACAGTTGCAATGGGTTAATTCGTCTGGATGCAAAATAACGGCTTGCGCCATCGTGTTCTGAAGTTGGCTACGATACTTGCTATTCGACAAAAAGGAAATCTGATTATTGCCAGCTTTGACTAAAGTAGATAAACCATTAATGAGGGTATTTTGAGTATCAGCCCTTGCCAGGTGCAACTGAGCACCTATGCTCTGGGCTAATTGAATAAGACTTATTGCGTGACTCAAAATACCTCCGTTCGAACCACTAAAGCGATTTAATTGGTTTTACTGACTTGATCTAAAACCAATTTAGAAATGTCATTGTCTGGGTTGATATAAGCCACAGAATTAGCATTCAATATTACGTCATATTTTTCTTTTGACGCTACTGCATCAATGCCTTGCTTAATTATACCTAACAACTTGTTCTGTTCTTCCTGTAAACGCTTCTGGATTTCTTGCTGTAAAGGTTGGGCTTTACCTGTGTATTCTTCACGTAAAGCGATAATTTTCCCTTCAAGTTCAGTTTTTTCTTTTGCGCTCATAGTGGCCGCATCCCGCTGATTTTTTTCAAGATAGTATTTGATATCTTTTTCTAAACGATTGACTTCTTCTGTCTTATCTTTAAATTCTGCAGCGATAGACTCTTGAATACTAGCAGCTTGTGGCATAGCTTGAAAAATACCCTGTACATTCACTGCACCAATTTTTTGTTCCGCAAATACCGCTGAACTAGCCATAGCTGTGGTTAACAATGCACCTGCAATTAAACTTTTAGTAAACTTTTTCAAAAGGAACTCCTACTTCTTATTGTTTTGTGGTTAGTTAATACCAACCAAAAATTAAAATGTTCGACCAATGTTGAAAGTGAAGAATTTAGAATCATCACCTTCTCTTTTTTGTATTACCTTCGAGAAACTAAACACCATCGGCCCCATAGGTGATAACCATTGTACAGAAATTCCACCCGATGCTCTATAGAGTGTTGGGTCACTATAATCGATTAAGTCATCAGTATTTCTTGCTGTATTCACATTCAAGATTTTATAACGATCATAATCAAACTCGGTATCCCAAACATTACCTACATCGACAAATAAACTGGTCCGCACAGAGTTATCAAAATCGACATCAATAAAAGGTGTAGGCACGATTAACTCAAGTCCACCCAAGATCATGGCGTTTCCGCCTAATGACCTACTACTAATTTCAATTGAATCGTTGGAATCATCACCAAAAATCACCTTACCGTTGGGATCAGTGACTACCACTGATGGTGTCACCTGCACACCACGAGGCCCCACTGTATTGTTTTCAAAGCCTCTTAGTGAATCTGAACCACCTGCTGTAAAATGTTGAGTGAAAGGTAATATTTGATCAATACCGCCTACGTCACCATAACCATTGCCATAACCCATTTTTAACCTGGCTAAGAAAGACCAGCGCTGATTACGCGACAATGGAAAATACCACTTGCCGTCAATCTCTGTTTTAAAGTAGTTCACGTCTGAGTTAGGCGTGGTAATTCCGAATGAGGCGCGTTGTGACGAACCTGCGGTTGGAAACACACCTCGGTTAAGGGTGCTACGCGACCATGCGACTGAAACCAAGAAACTATCGTAGTTAACCGCGGCATCTAGATCATTCGCATCGACAAACTGGTTATAAAAGCGCGTAGTTTGCACAAAAGCTTCTCTCTGGGACAGTTCTACCGTGCTGTAGGTTAAACCAAAATTAATGCGGTTGAATTGATTGATTGGGTAGCCAATACTGCTGCCTACTGAAAACCGCTTACTGTTGAATCGGATTAAGTTGGCCGAACTACCATCAAACTCACTGTAAGACACTGAACCACCTAAACTGATGCCATCTGTGGTGAAATAGGGGTCTGTATAAGACAACTGCACACTCTTCTGAAAAGAAACTGTACTCACATTAAATGCAATACGTTTACCTGTACCTAAGAAGTTATCTTGCTGAATTCCAGCATTTAAACTTAATCCAGTTCGGTCACCAAAACCTATACCCGCGTTAAAGGAACCAGAGGGCTGTTCCTTAACCGTAAAATTCACATCGACTTTATCTTCTTCACCAGGTAGACGAACCGTTTCAAAGTCTACCTTTTCCATATAGGTTAAACGCGACAGGCTATTCTTCGACGATTCTAACGTAGAGTTAGATAACCACGAGCCTTCCATTTGAGACACAGATTGGCGAAGCACTTCGTCAGCAGTACCGATATTCCCCGCAAAATTAATCCTACGGACATAAATTCTTTTCCCGGGATCAACAGACAACACCAACTTCACCGTTTTATCTTCCTCGTTGATATCAGGAATAGTGGTGACAGTGGGATAAGCATAACCATATCGGCCTAAGTATTTACTAATAAATTCTTCGGTGTAAGTGACTTCAGCTTGGTTATACAACTCGCCTTTAGTTAACGGAAGTACGAGTTTGATATAGTTTTCATGACCTAACAAATCACCAATCAGCTCTACTTCAGAGATAGTGTATTGTTCACCCTCTTCCACGTTTAAGGTCACGTATATACCCGTTTTGTCCGGTGTCATGGATACTTGGGTTGAATCGATATTAAAACGCAAATACCCACGGTCTTTGTAATAGCTGGTTATAGTTTCCATATCGCCAGTTAATGTTTGTTTCTGATAGCGGGTTTCTGACAAAAAGTCCCACCAAGGTGTATCAAATTTTAATTCAAACAGTTCTAACAATTCAGGATCATTGAAGGTGTCATTACCCACTATGTTAATCTGTTGGATTTTAGCTGAGTCGCCTTCTTCGAATAACAATTTAAGATCGATCCGATTTCTCGGTAAAGGGGTAATAATCGCAGTCACATCGGCGTTGTACTTACCTATGCTGTAAAAAAAATCTTTTAAGCCATTCTCAATCGAAGTCAAAACAGTTTTATCTAAAGGCTCACCGACTATTATATTGGCGTCGTTTAGACTTTCTTGCAGCTGCTCATCTTTAATATCGTCATTATCTTCAAATACAATATTACTGATAGTGGGTCTTTCAGTGACCCGTACCAGTAGTGTATTACCATCACGAAAAATTTGAATGTTTTCAAAATGGGTGGAGGAATACATAGACCGAATAAGCTGTGAAATCCGAAAACTATTCATCTCATCGCCGACTGTAACAGGCAAATAAGTCAAAGCAGCACCTAAGGCAACACGCTGCAAACCTTCGACTCTAATATCTTGAACGACAAATTCACTACTCGGGGCTGCTTTTGCGAAGCTAGCAATGGATAATATTAATCCGGCAACAACTAACTGTTTAAACTTCATTTATTAATATTCTTCCTAAACGCACAAGACATGTGTTGTGCATGATCACATCGACCGATAAAAATTATAAACGCGCAATATCATTTACTATCACGAAGCTCATTAATAGCAGTAGCAAAACGCCACCAATTTTAAAGCCCACTTCTTGCACTGAGTCTGGGACAGGCCGACCACTAACAAGTTCTATAAAGTAATAGAGTAAGTGCCCACCATCAAGCACTGGCAGAGGTAAAAGGTTAATTATGCCCAAATTAACGCTAATTAA
>QIJM01000115.1 GCA_003232445.1 Paraglaciecola arctica | reverse complement strand
TCCCACAGGTTTTTCCTAACTGTTTTTATCAAAATGTTCAAAATCGACTTCTTCGTCTTTAATTCCAGCGTTTGGATCGTTATATACTTCAATATCTAATTCATTTTCACTTTTGCCTACTATGCACGCCACCATACAGTCGCCTGTAACATTAACGGCTGTTCGGGTCATATCTAGCAATCTATCCACGCCAATAATAAGAGCGATACCTTCTACTGGTAAATTTACTTGCTGTAGCACCATAGCGAGCATTATAAGGCCAACACCTGGCACACCCGCTGTGCCTATAGAGGCTAAGGTTGCAGTGAGTATGACCATCATATAATCACCTAAACTTAAATCTACAGCATAAACCTGTGCGATAAACACAGTGGCTACGCCTTGCATTATAGCTGTGCCGTCCATGTTAATCGTAGAGCCAAGGGGCACGGTAAAAGAAGCAACAGAGCGTTTAACGCCAAGCTTTTTAATCGCTGTTTCCATGGTGATAGGCAAGGTAGCACTGCTGCTTGAGGTGCTGAAGGCAAATAGGGCAGCATCGCGCATTTTTCTGATCAAAATTAGCGGGCTTAAGCCGCTGAGAGCCTTTAAAATAATAGGGTATGAGACAAATGCGTGCAGTAACAGTACAAACACAACCAGTAAAAAATACTTAAGTAGGCTGGCAATAGTGTCAAAACCTATAGTGGCAAACAATTTGGCCATTAAGACAAATACACCATAAGGTGCAAGATTCATCAAAATAGTGACAAGTTTCATGATAACAGTACTAAAATCTTCAAATACTGCGGTCAGTCTTTTACCAGTATCTCCTGTCATAGCCATGGCAATACCAAAAAACACAGCAAACACAATGATTTGTAACATGTTGCCTTGTGCCATGGCATTGATGGGATTAGTCGGCATCATATTGATGATGACTTGACCTAAAGAGGGGGCTTCTTTGGCTACAAAAGTTGATTCAGTCGTCAGGTTTAATCCTTCACCTGGCGCCACCAACAATGCAAATGACACAGCTAAACTGATAGCAATGGCAGTGGTGCCTATGTATAACAGTATTGACTTACCGCCTAATCGACCTAGCTTAGAAGGGTCTGACAAACTAGATGTGCCGCATACCAAAGAAACAAAAACCAAAGGTACAACCAGCATTTTTAAGCTGGCGATAAAGATACTTCCCACTACATTAAATATACCGTCGACTAAAAGTGCATACGTTGAAACATGCAAGCCGAATACACTAAACGAAAAATCTCCGCTATCATCAAACAACCATTGTAATAAAGCTCCGATAATTATTCCGGCTATCATGCCGATAAAGATACGAGCGGTAAGTCCAAGTTTTTGTGAAATGGGTTTTTGTGATGACGGGTGTGTAGATGTGGTCATGGAAATCCTAAGCTTTATTTTTGTTAAAAGGTGCTTGTATAAGTGCTACTGAATTTGGTTATCTGACTTAACCTAACCCTAGGTTAGCAAGATTGTCGGTCAAGCTGAACTGTTAAAGTGAATTTGCCATCACATATGGCTCATGTGTATAGGAAAGGTTTATGATTTTACGTTTTAGAATGCTGTTTGGATTTTTAGCTTTACTTAGCCTTTTTTCATGTGGAGGCGGAGGAAGCCTTTCTCGTGATGATAGCGCAGGCGGCGGTAATACTGGCGGTGGTGGAACTGGGACTGTTACCAGAAGTATGCAATTGGTTTTTACAGATGCTAACGGACAGTCATCAACATCACTCAGTGAATCCACTCCTTTAACACTCACCGCCACTGCGGTTGATTCAAATGGTGATCCAGTTACCTCCACCTTGATTACTTACACATTTCAGCCAGAAGGTTTGGCTGTTTTTGGTAATGATGCAGGGACTGCCTCTACTGATGCAAGTGGGGTTGCTATCCTTGAAATCCTAGTTGGCGAAAACTCTGGTGCAGGCGAAATAATGGCCACCCTTAGTTCCGGAGAAACGGCTATTACCACTTTTAATTCAGAAGGCACAACACTTATAGGTGAACAACCTGCTTCATTGGACTTGTTTGGCAGTTCGACTCAATTGGCCTCTAGTGGATCCGATGATATTGAACTCATCGCTTTAGTGAAAGATGCTAATAATGTGTTACTTGAGGGTGTTGATGTGACCTTTTCCGCCAATGCTGACGCGAGTCTTCAACTGGAAAACGGGGGAAGTGTTGCGGTAACTGGTGTTGATGGTATTGCTAGAGCTACCCTTTCTACTCAAAATAACCAAGAAAATCGCAGTATAGAAGTAACAGCCAGTACTGCTACTTTTTCACAAGTATTAGAAGTTCAGGTAGTGGGCACACAGATAAATATCAATGGTTCATCATCAGCCATTTTGAATGATCCCGTCCCCTTAACGATTAGCTTGGTTGATTCAGACGGTAATGGTATTGCCAATGAAACAGTTAGTTTAAGCGCAAGCAATGGTCAGTTGAGTGACACCAGCCCAGTTACCTCAGTTGAAGGGCAAATTACAGTAGATTATACAAGTGTTCTTGCAGGTGCCAATGTAGTAGTGGCGATTGCGCTTAATTCACAAAGTGAATTTTCCATTGTGGTTCAAGAAGATGATTTTTCCTTCGTTGATGTTGTTAGTGATGGCGAAGTGGTTGAAATTGAACTCAATACGGCAACCGAATTAACCGTACAATGGTTAAAAAATGGCAATGCTTTTGCCAATGGAACTGTCACGCTTATTACTTCAAGAGGTCAAGTGGCCGTTGCAACTGCTATCACTAATAGCAATGGTAGCGTTACGTATTCGATTCAATCTGATAACGCCGGTTTTGCCTCAATCACTGCAACAGGAGTAGACGGGGACGGTAACGAAGTCAGTGCTAGAACTTTAGTGGAGTTTGTTGCCACAGTGGCCAACAGCATCATTGTTGACGGTACGCCTGATTCAGTGGCACCAAGCGGCCAAACCAGTACTATTACCTCAGTTGTTCGCGACCCAAATGGTAACTTAGTCAAAGGTAAGGTGATTAATTTTGTGGTGGATGATGTCAGTGGTGGCACCATATCCCCGAACCAAGCGACAACTGATAGAAGTGGCATAGCATCAACAGTTTACACTTCTAACGCAGTCAGCAGTTTTGAGGCGGTTAAGGTTTACGCAACAGTAGCTGATACACCAACAGTCAGTGATTTTACTAGTTTGACCGTTGGCGACAGGGCTTTCGATATTTCAATTGGAACAGGACGATTAATTGAAGCGCCGGAGCAATCTTCTTACTCAAAAGAGTTCTCGGTTTTCGTGACAGATCCAAACTCAAATCCTGTGCCGAATGCGCTCATGACTTTTTCAGCTCCGCCAGTGAAATTTACCGATGGGGGCGTTTATCGTAAAGGAACTTGGAGTTATGACGGAGACGATGATATTTGGTTACAAGTCATTACAGCGACCTGCCCAAATGAAGATGTTGATGGTAACGGAATACTGGACGAGGGTGAAGATTCCAATAATGACGGGCTGTTGACACCTGGTAACGTAGTGAGTATTCCGTCGACAGGAACCACAGACACAAATGGTCAAGTGCTTATCAATATCTTGTTTGCTAAACAGTTCGGTGCATGGGTAGATGTAGATATTTCGGTTAAAGCAGAATCTGCTGGTAGCGAATCATCTGAAAGCCAAGAATTCTCATTACCAGTGGCAGCGGCTGATTTGGTTAATGAGGCCTCTCCGCCACCTAGCAGTCCGTATGGTGAGAGTTCTAACTGTAATGACACAGATTAATATGTAAACCTAGAAAAAAAGCCCGATGTTTTCGGGCTTTTTTTATGTTTGCCCAGCGAAGCTGGCAAACCCGTCCACTTGAAAGAAAGTGGAGTCACCAAGCGTAATGGAGGCGTTAATTTAGCGGCAGTGCTACAGCGACTTAACCCTGTACTTAGGGGATTTGTTAACTACTTTAAAATAGCGAATATAAGCAGTATATTGAAAGGACTGGCGGCTTGGGTAAGGCGCAGGCTACGGGGAGTGCAGCTTAACTTGTTGAAAAGGGTAAACAGAGCCCAGTTGTAATAATTGCGTCAATTCATCTAACGCCGTTCTAGATTCAAGCAACAGTTGTGGATCGCTCAAATCACTCACATGCAAAGTATCGCGGTAATGTTTATCAACCCAGGTATTTAAACGCTCAAACTGAATGTCGTTAATTAAAGTACTTTGATTCACCGCAGCATATTCTTGTTCGGTCATTGCCACTCTTAAGCGCAAACAGGCTGGACCTCCGCCGTTGCGCATGCTCTCTTTAACATCATGGTAGTACACGTGTTTGATCGGTGTGTTTTGTCCCACCAAGTTAGCTAAGTAGGTGGATACTGCAGGGTTTTCTTGGCAATTTGTAGGCGCAATAATTGCCATGTCACCATTAGCCAGGGTGATAATTTGGGTGTTAAATAAATAACTTTTAA
>QIJM01000045.1 GCA_003232445.1 Paraglaciecola arctica | reverse complement strand
CTTTTGCTGCATTCAGAATGACAAAGCGGAAAGAGGATTGGAGATTGCTGGTTTTTTTCTGAAGTCGTTTAAAGTTAACTTGTTGTTTATGAACAGAACTGGCTGGCTGTCAATCAGGAAATAAATATCTTTTATTATTGACCCACCCCTACACCCCTCCGAAAGGAGGGGAATAGTGGAATTTATTTTCTGATTTACGAAGGCATATTGTTGAATTATTTTTTAAACTTTAAACAACTTCCCTTTTTTCCTTTTAACTTTTTAACTTTTCCCTTACTCTTTCTCCTCCCATTCTGCTTTAACTTTATCGAAATATTCTTTACCGAAGACCCAGCCAATGCCAATAATGATGCCAATAAATGTCCAGATGATAAGAATTTGAGAGCGCTTGGGTTTGAAACGTTCGTTGGGGATGATTGCCGGCTCAATGACGGAAAACACCGGCGTATCATCTTTTACCTGAATACTGGCACTCTCCAACTGCTTGGCAAGTGACGTGTAAACACTAAGTGCTATTTGATAATCGCCCTGAAGACGCGTAATTTTTATTTGATCGGCCTGAGTAATGACATTATTACTACGATCTGTCAACAATGCCAGTTTGTCCTGAATTGCCTCATATGCTTTTTTCTTTGCATCGTATCTTCCCTGCACGAAATTTAGTTGTGCTTTAGCCTTTTTTGACCTGATTTCAATGATATTTTCTTGTAATAATTCAAGGGCTTTTTCATTTAACTGTGCCGCCGCCAATGCCTCAGGCATAATGGCAGTTATTGTGATATAGCCGTTTTTTGCATCCACATCAGCATAGACGGTATTGGTTAGCCCTCCGACCAGTTTTTTTTCATCCTTTGAAAGGCGAATCAGGTTCGTAGTATCAGCAACACTAATCTCGATTTGTTTTTTACGAAATATCTTTAATATGATTCCGGGAATACTTTTAATCATTCCGGGAAGCCCCGTAATATAACTCAACACACTCGGTTTTGCATATTGGGTATAATATTCATAATATGTAACCGGGTGGTCAATATCCTTAAAATTAAGCATGGTTTGCATGAGTGCCTTTTTAAAAGGAATGCTTTGGACGATTCGGGGATAAATCATGGGGCTTAGCACGGCTCCGCCGGAATTCGTATTGAGGTTAATACCTGCTATAGCCGCCAGAGAAGAAAGTCCGCCCAGCTTGCTACTCCCGCTGCTGGCCTGAGGAACCACAACACTGGTAACCTGATACTGCTTCGGGCTAAACAACGCAATAAAAAGTCCGATGACCATAAAAATCAAGGTGATTTTTATGATAAGTTTTCGTCCGTTCCAAAGTTTCTTTGCCAGTTGGATGAGGTCTATTTCATCTTCCTCAATGGGTTGGTTATTTTGATTTTCTGTCATTTTACCTGGGAATTTAGAATAATAATCCTTTAAGGTTGAGAAAGAAGATATTTTCTCCTCTTAATCTCAAAACCGGTCTCAGCTTTATTATTAAAGTCGTTTTGCCAATACAAATATAGTAAGTGCCGTTGTAATTGCCGCAAGGGTAGTGGACCAGATTTTACTCCAATCCGTCTTCTCTTTAGGCTTTACCCTTTTTTCTTTTGGAGGTTTCATTTGCAAACTGATCATAGATCCTGTTTCAGCTTTAGGATAGCTGTAAATACCCATAAATCGTCTGGTTAGTTTCATCTGTCCGTTTTTAAGAATGACGACCACACTTTTTTTATCTGCCCTTTTTTTAAATCCACCCGCATAATTGTTAATATACCACCGGGCTGATTTCTTTCCCTGGAATACAAGGTTCATAATTCCATTATTTAACACGCCGGGGTAATTAGACAAATGGGTAGCAGTTTCCCTGATTGATACGATATTTTCTCTTCTATCAATGTTGATTACATCGCCGCTAAACAAGAAAGGATCAAATTTGGTTTTTCCTTTATTTTCTATTGCTTTGGCAATATCCATTGTGATAAATCCCCTGTTTTTGTATGTGCGGAACAACCGGCTTCCCCTGGCATCTGCATCATTCCTCAACCCTCCGGCCATTTTGATAAGATCACTTACATGTATTTGCCTGGAAGTAAGGGCATAAGCCCCGGGGTAATTTATCTCTCCGGAAATTTCAACCGTCCTGCCCAGTGTAAAACCCGGTATGAAGCGAACAACGACTAAATCGTAAGGTTGCAGGTTGAAATTAGCAGGACTAATAACTTTATAATTTGAATCTACTTCAACAGTAATCTCGTTTAAACGCGTTTCTTCCGTATGGGAAATTTTAGTCCTGAATACCTCTATCCTATTATATGCTGCCCCCACATTAAATCCACCTGCAGCAGTTATTAATCCTTGCACGGTAAGGCTTGGGTCAAATGTAAATTTTAATGGTTTTTTTACGGCCCCTAATATTTGCACCTCACCAACATTTGTAAAAGAACTATTGTCATAAACATTTAACCGATCGCCTGGTTGTAGCATAAAATTATCCGCATTTTTCAAATCTACCCTGATATATTGCATTTTTGCAGGATTTATCAGGTCTTTTCTAAATACATAAGCAACAGGAAATGCGCTGGGTTTAAGTCCGCCTGCTAATTCAATGGCCTGTTTTATCGAGAGGTGATCATTTGAGGCCAGCAATTTTGTAAAAGGGGCACGTACATAGCCATCAACCGAAATATATCTCGTATCGCGATACGTAACCAGAGAGGGGACTTTTATGACATCACGAGGCATTAATGTAAAATCTTTCCCCGAACGCTGCAATTGTTTCCATGGGATGGTCAGTACCTTGACAGTTTCATCCGGACGGGTACGATCAACGAAAATCAAGTCGGTTTTGGCATCTGTAGTTGGTTTAGCATTAGCAAGCAGTTTAGACAGTGTAGAATTTTTGTTAAGAGCATACTGACCGGGGTAATATATGCTACCCGTAATTTTTACGTATTGGGTCAGGGGTTGTTTTATTGACTTAATTCGTACTATATCCCCATTTTGGAGTTTAACTTTGATTTTTCCCGATAAAACTTCCGAGAGGTTAAATTCCTTCAATTTTACTTCACCATCTACATACCGTTGGATCTGGACAAAGTTGGGATAAGCATTTACCTTTAAACCACCAGCATAACGAATAAGATCTTTCAGCCCTTCATTGTGAAGTAATTCGTAACGCATGGGCCGCTTCACAGCTCCATAAACAGAAACCAGTTTTTTAGCAACCGGCACATAAATAATATCGTTTTCACGTAAGTCAAAGTGATCTTTTATAGTCGGGTCATTCATAAAAGCGTAAAGATCCATCGTGGTACGCTTATTTCCACGAATAAGCTGAATGTTTCGTACAGAACCAATATTAGTAACGCCTCCGGCTGCCGTTAATGCATTAAATGCCGAGTTAAGTGCAGATAGTGTGAATCCTCCGCTTATCTTTACTTCTCCGTATATATTAATCATTACAGTACGTGCCGTGGTAATAGTTAAAGCAAATTGATCAGGCTGGAACGTATAGGCAGTCGATAAACGTTTGCGCAATAAATTGCGTGCCTCGCGCAACGTGAGGCCCTGAAGGAAAATCTTGGGCATATTTGTTGGCTGAATGTATCCCTTTTTATTGATTGTAAACTCCATATCCGCCTGTGAGGCCCCAAAAATTGTAACCCTGATCACATCTCCGGCTCCCAGTATATAAGAATCCGGGGCATGAGCTCCATCAGTAGTACGAAATACAGCCAATGTTTTATTCGTAAATAGTGCATGTCCGTAAATTTGGGCCGGGCCTTTTTCTTTTTTTACAGCAGCCTGAATGACCCGTTGAGCTGCTTCGGCAACCGCCTCCCCTTTTGTAGTTACAGGTGGCGTTACGATTGGTTGAGCAAATACTGAAGCCGGTTTTGCCTGTTTTATTATTGTGGGTGTTACAGCAGCTTTTTTTGCTGAGGTCGCCGCTGCTTTTTTTTCAGCCTGCATTTTATCCAAAATGGCAATTACTTTTGTCTGGTATTGCGGCCAGTCAGCTTTTGGAATATTCTGGAAATCGATACCTTCCTTTAGCAGGCGGGTACGGACCTCTTGTTCGTTCAGTCCTCTCCGCTGTAGCTCGGTAGTAATCTGAGCCTGAATTACCGGAGGAATGTTCTGTGCTGATACCATAGGCATACCAACTAATATAAAAAGAGAGGTAAGCAAAATGATAGTGGTTATATACCTGATGTTTAAGCGTGTTTTCATCGGTTTTGTCTTTTTAAAAAGTAATATTATTGTCTTATTCTGGGTCAAAGATAATTTTAAAATCAAAGATTAAAAACATTTTCTAAATTTTTCTATTTAATGGCTATACTCTCCTGAATCACATTTAGCGGATACTGTTCCGAAAGAGGGTTTTGAACATTTGTGGTACTGATGTTCTGTGCCATACCGATAGATGTCCCCAGAAAAATCATGAGGAGTAGGAGAATGATGTTTCTTTT
>QIJM01000264.1 GCA_003232445.1 Paraglaciecola arctica | reverse complement strand
CAATCGGTTGATGTGCTGGTTGAATCGCTTTAGTGGGCGCTGGCTCGGTTAATTCGATGACATCAGAAGGTTTAACGGGTTGCTCTTGAGTCGACAGCTGAGCGTTAATGTAGGACATTATAGTGCTCACTTTATCTGGATATTGCCAGCTCAACATTCCAGCAAAAATGGCTAAGAAGACCAATCCGAATAACGTTGCTACCCACCATTTTTTATAAATAGGTCGGGAAACATAAGGTTGGTCGCGACGATCTTCTATACGTTGCGCGAACTTTTTTCGTTTATCTTGAATGAATGATTCTAAATCAGAAAATTCATGAGTCTCAATGTGCTGAATGTCAGTTTGACTATTTAACACTATGGGTTGATCTTTGGACTTAGCTCCCAAGCCTGACCTGACAGACTCGGCCCAATCAGAGAGGCCCATTAGCAATACATTGAGATGTTGTTTGTTGTTGGCAAAGCGACTTTGTAAGACTAAATCCCACAGCTCTTTAACCAACTTATTAGGGAGTTTTTCTGCTTGAAAAACGCTTATTAAAATTGAACCATTATGATCATTCAGTGGTGCTAATAACTGGTTCAGTGGTCGATTAAAGTCTGCCTCTTGGCTTTGACTAACGAGTTGGCGAAACAGCTTCTCTCGGTAGGTAACTAAAGGCGTTAATTCATTTGCAGTGAGCAAGGCAAAGTCAGCTTGTTCATTTTGATGAGCTAGAAAGCTTTCAACAACGTGTGATTGCTGCTGTATTTTGTCGCTACAAACAAACACAAGTTGTGAAGAGTAACTAATTAGATAGTCTAATCGGTTGTTCAGTTCTGACGCTGCCATTTTTATGTACCTAGGTAGTGATGCGCGTTATATCGATGCAAGAAACGTCGATGCAACAAACAAAAATTTATTCCTAAGAAAGAATGGCGCGTAACACCTCTTCAGAGATTTCATTTGTGACCACAGCTTTGCCAATCCCTTTTGGAATGACAAAAAATAGTTGACCAGCTTGCACTTTTTTATCGTGGCGCATATGTCGAACAAAGTCGTCATATGCCATGTCACTAGGTGCAACTGTAGGTAAATCAAATGCTTGCAGTAGAGATTCGATGCGACTGAATTCTGACGCTTCGAGCCAATTTATCTTAGTTGCTACTGTAGAAGCAAGAACGATGCCTGCTGAGACAGCTTCGCCGTGCAACCAGTTACCATAACCCTTTTCAGCTTCAATGGCATGGCCAAAGGTATGGCCTAAATTTAGTATCGCTCTTAAGCCGGACTCTCTTTCGTCAATAGCGACTATTTCTGCTTTGATTTCACAACACCGGGCAATCATGTGTTGCAGCGCTGCGAGCTCTTGCTGTTTTATGGCGTGTTGATTTTCCTCTAACCACAGGAAAAAATCGGGATCGTAAATCACACCGTATTTGATCACCTCAGCCATGCCAGCGGCAAATTCTCGCTTGGGTAAACTGCTTAAGCTGTTGGTATCAATCAATACCGCTTTAGGTTGGTAAAATGCCCCGATCATATTTTTACCCAGTGGGTGATTGACCGCTGTTTTTCCGCCTACTGATGAATCAACTTGAGATAATAAGGTGGTAGGGATTTGGATAAAGGGTATGCCACGCTGAAAACTGGCAGCAACAAAACCCGTTAAGTCACCCACTACACCACCGCCTAATGCAATTAATGTGGTATCACGACCTGCAGACATTTCTAACAGCTTTGAAATCACCATTTCAAAGCTTTGCAAGTTTTTGTGTTGCTCGCCATCAGGTATAACAATCTTACTGACTTCATAGCCTGCTAAGGCCCGACTGACAATGGGGAAATAAAGTGGATCAACCACATCATTGGTCACTACTACTACTTTCTTAGTGGTGAGATGTGTGGTTAAAACTTCAGGATGATCAAGCAGATCGGCTTGAATCAATATAGGGTAGCTACGCTCACCCAACTCAACTGTTAGTGTTGCCATAAGTAGCCAGCCCTGTTATTACAGACCTATTTTAACAATGATCTGATTAGCTACGGCACGAGCACTTTGATCATCGGTATCAACAATATAATCGGCTACATCTTCATATAGTGGATTGCGTTCTTCCGCTAGATTACGCAATACCGTTTTAGGATCATCTTTTTGCAATAACGGACGACGCTTATCACGCTGGGTTCTAGCGACTTGTTTATCAATGGTGGTTTGCAAATATACCACTATGCCTCGGGCTGATAGCCTGTTTCTGACATTCTTACTGACCACCGAGCCGCCGCCCGTTGCCAAAACAATACCTTGTTTATCAGTTAAGTCGTTGATGATGTTTTCTTCACGCAGACGGAAGCCTTCTTCCCCTTCAAGATCAAATATCCAAGCGATATCTGCGCCCGAGCGTTTCTCGATCTCTTGATCAGAGTCAAAAAATTCTAAATGAAGTTCTTCTGCTATGTGCCTACCAATTGTGCTTTTACCAGCACCCATGGGGCCTATAAGGAATATATTACGTTTTTCAGCCATTTTTGCTTATTTCACAACTATGTTTAAGGGGTAGAAAGTACTGTGCGGCTACCCTTTTATGGATTAACCAGACCTCGTCGAAAATTTCGATATAGCGATTATCTCAGTTTTACTGTGAATTTTGCAAGCTTTGTAAGGGTTATGCGGCAGGAATAGTAAAAAAACAGCCTAATCAAGTGATTAGACTGTCTTTGAATAGAACTTAGTTTGCTGTGTAGTCAAAAACTAGTTGCTTCTCAATTTATCCGTTAATATTTTAGGTGTCACAAAAATTAGTAACTCGCGCTTCTCTAATACTTCTGATGAGTTTTTGAATAGATAACCAACAAAAGGTAAATCGCCTAAAAGTGGTACTTTTCGCACATCGGTTGAAGAGCTTTGTTGGAAAATTCCGCCTAGTACTATGGTTTCGCCATTTTCAACTAACACCTGCGTGCTGATTTCTTGGGTATCGATTGCTACTGCATCACCGGTGGACGTTGAGACAGTATCTCCTCGCGTATCTTGGGTCACAACTAAATCCATGATAATCCGATTGTCTGGAGTGATATGCGGTGTGACTCTTAAACTTAATACCGCTTTTTTGAACTCAACCGAAGTGGCGCCACTTGAGGTTGCCTCTACATAGGGGATTTCTGTACCTTGCTCAATATAAGCTTCATGTTGGTTAGCTACAGTAATACGGGGGCTTGCAATGACTTCACCTTTGTTTTCAGACTCAAGGGCTGATAATTCCAAATCAATGATGGTTCCATCCAGTAGGCGAGCAATCTGTATGCCAATGCGCCCAGCTGGGTTACTTACTGGTAACGCCACATTGAGCCTATCTGATATAGAGGGAACAACGCCGCTGGCGATGGAATCAGCACCCGTCAATGAGCCTGATATTGCACCATTGTTTATGGTATCGCTTAGTCCCCATTGCACACCTAATGACTCGCTGGCGTTGTCTCGTACGGTCACCATACGAGATTCAATCAATACCTGTTTAATAGGGATGTCCAAGGCATCAACTAGAGCTTTAGCCTCATCAATTGATGTTTGAGTATCTCGAAGTAAAAGTGTGTTAGTTCTGTCATCAACTGCAACACTACCTCTGGGGGTTAAAATGCTGTTCTCAGTACCTTTAAGAATGGCAGCCAAGTCTTGCGCTTTAGCATAATTAATTTGCACATTTGTGGAGACTAGGGGTGCTAGTTCAGCCACTTGTTGCTTGGATTGCAATTGCTGAGTTTCACGAGCAGTTAGCTCTTCCGTGGGCGCAATAAGTAAGATATTTCCTTCAAGTCTTTTGTCCAAGCCTTTGATTTTTAGAATCATATCTAAAGCCTGATCCCAAGGAACCCCAGACAAACTAATAGTCACGTTACCCGTTACAGTATCAGTTGTGACCAAATTAAAATTGTTAACTTGGGCAATAATCTGTAGTACTTGGCGAACTGGTACGTCTTGAAAATCAAGTGAAATAGGTTCACCTGCAAAATTTGTTTGCTGGTCATCTACGGGCGCATCTTTCATGCGCTTTTCGATTTCTATGCTTAAACTATTGGTGTTTTTTTGATGACGAAAGGTAATTCTATCCTGTAGTGAAAACTCAACTCTGGTTTGCTCTTCATCTTGGAAAGTTTCAATGCCGTTAACTGGTGTGCCAAAATCAACCACATCAAGTTTAAACAATTGTTCGTCGGCTAGTTTTGTTCTGGGTAAAACCAAACTTAAGGTTTTGCCTCTTTCACTCAACTGTAGCTGGAAGTTGTCATTGCTAAACATCATTAACGTTTTAGCTCCGCCACTGGGTAAGCGTGAAAACTGCACGTCTAGCAGTTCAGAGCGAAAAACGTTGTCTACCTGAGGTTCGGGGTCGACCAATACAACGGTTTCTTCTTGGCTTAATGATTTAAATGCAAATAAGCTTAAAGCTATCGCAAGTAGCCAATACCACGCCGGGTTAGTTCGATTAAGTTTTTTG
>QIJM01000082.1 GCA_003232445.1 Paraglaciecola arctica | reverse complement strand
TAATCGATTGAATCAACATATGAACTCCGATATCGTTTGTGGATGAACTAAATAAATTAAAAACGGGTTAATCTACAGCCTCGTTATATTTTTAAGAACTACAGTTTCTTTATCTGATGTTTAAAGCTTTTTAAACCATCTATATGTTCTGCCAAATCACCTTTCACATTTCTACCCATAGCGTCTAAAATAAAATGAGCACCTTCTATTCTTGCTAGTTTAGCTGCTGGAACAAAATCGCTATCGCCTGAAATCAAAACAATTTTATTTGCTAATTTCTTTAAAACAACGCTAGCTATATCAATTCCAAGTTTCATATCTACACCTTTTTGCCTAGGTCTTAATGAAACATTATTAGGATTAATCTCTTTATGATCAATTTCACCACGAATTAATTTATTAAAATTATGAATTTTGTCTTTTCGAATAAAGCCCCACTCATTATCAGTAGAGCTTAAATGCCCCATACGGCAAGCTACATATGGTTGATGTAAAAGTGATTCATGCAATTTATTTTTATATTTAGTAATATTGCTTTTTGAAAAATCAATTAGTTTGTTAGTTATAGGGTGGTGAGCTTTATGAGAAAGTGGTGGGCAGTCATAAAAATAAATACGATATAACTCTTCCCCATTTTTTCTATCTACATGTTTTATCCAATAATGCCACATGGCTTTAGCTAGTTGCTCTGGCTTAACAGACATATCGGGGTCTGCAATTGAAGTAAAAATTCGAGTAAAAAATCCAGCATCAACGTATATAGCTACGGTTCTTTGAGCCATTATTATTTTCCCTTATCAATAAAAAAGCCCTTGGGTCGTCACTTCCCATATTGTGGGAGGAGTCACCAAAGGCTACGATGTACTATTAAGACTACACTTAAACATCAAAAAAGCAATATAACAATGCAAATTAACACGGATATTTGGGTCGTTATACGCACAAGGAGGTTCGGTGAATCTTAACATTACCAGTTAAACATATGGATGAAGCCACAGAGTTTTATTTAAAGCTAGGCTTTACTCAAATTGTAGATACACCTCACTATGCTCGCTTTGAGTGCCCTGAGGGAAATTCAACATTTTCACTTGTACTTGAAACTGGTGATTTTTTAAATAGTGCAGTAATCTATTTCGAGCATGAAAAACTAGATCAATGGGTAATGGATCTAAAGTCTATTGGTATCAAGTTTGATCAAGAGGCAACAGATCAAAGCTACCTATGGCGAGAAGCAATACTTCATGACCCATCAGGTAATAAAATCAAATTGTATTGGGCAGGAGAAAACAGGCTCAATCCACCATGGCGCGTAGATAAGCGCGCCTAACAAGAGACTAGGCGTCAATAGTTAATTATTAGCTGTTGTCGCGTCCCACATTACTCCGTCTCTGAGCATGGAGTTTAAGATAACAATCATCTTTCTAACACAAGCAATAATGGCCACCTTTTTGGGTTTTCCTGCTGCGACTAGTCGTTGATAGGTTTCTTTAAAAACAGGATTACATTGCATGGCTGACATCATAGCCATATACAAAACTGTGCGTACTTGATGCCTGTCACCTTGAATTTTTCGCAAGCCTTTAAAACGCCCACTTTCTCGATTCATCGGTGCCACACCGACAAGTGCACTGGCTTGTTTGCTGCTGATATAACCTAATTCAGGCAAGTTACTGATAATGGATGCTGATGCGATTTTACCGATACCTGGCATACTTTGCAGAATGATGTTTTTAGCTTGATAGTCAGCGCACGATTCAATAAGCGAAACGATTTTAGTTTCAATTTTGTCTATCTGATTTTTGAATACAGTGAGAATAGGCTTGATGGTCATGGCAAGTGCTTTAGGATGGATTGGTATTAGCCACTCACCAAGAGAAAACAGGCAGTAAAGGCAAGCCAGTTAACAGTAATATTACGGATGCAGATAGCGCAAAGATGACCACGTCAAAAGGCACTATCCAAGGGTACAACGGGATGGCGGATATTTAAAAGATTGTAAAACCTGCCCACTGCAAGAGCAGTGCATGCGCAAACCCCCGACAAAAACAGGGCGACAAGTGCAATTCTTAAACGACGAGTCACGAAGGCAGCTCAGTTATGGAGACAACAAGATGAAAATCAAAATAGACAGCCCGATGGGGCGACGATAATATGCCAAACGACTAGGATGTATCGAGCCTGTGTTCGGGAACATCACAACGAATAAAGGCATAAACAGACTGACCTTACGAGGCCAACTCAAGGTGAATGCGCAATGGCAACTGTATTGCCTCGTTCATAATATAGAAAAGCGCCAAAACACAATGCATTAAGGGGAACACACCCTTTACCCCCCTCAATAAAGCCACCTAAACACCCGCTTAAACGTCAATCAAAACAACACTCACTCACCATTTTCATATTGAAGCTAAAACTCAGTAATCGATTGAATAACATATGAACTCCGATATCGTTTTTGGATGAACTAAATAAATTAAAAACGGGTTAATCTACAGCCTCGTTATGTGTTTTACTAGTATAGAGATTCTGTAACGACACCGCTGGACACTAGATCCACTTGTTTTCATCATCATAGAACTAATGAGATTTGCAGGAGATAGTATGGAAGAAAAAGAACCGATAAAAGTAGAAACTCATCAAGATAGAATTAATAAAAATGAGGCTAACGAAATATTGGCAATCATTTTTTTTATATTCATAATGATTACATTTTTGCTTATTGGTGGAAAGCTAGGGGAAGTATTTAATTGGAAATTGGAAGGCGGTGCTGAGCCAGGTGCATTTATTGGTATAATAGCTGGGTTGATTGTTTCGCTGTTTTTTAAAGCTATAAGAGAAATGCTCATGGGTTTATTGGTGATCGGTATTGCGGGTGCTGCAATCTATTACCTCTATGGCTGGTTGATTTCATGATGACATTTGATTGTTTGCACATAACAATTTACTCCAGCGGACAATCCAAAGCGGCACTTGTTTTGCATTCGCAAAAACGCGCCGTTTTAAACTGCCGCTGAGCAAGGCAAGCCGTTGAGGCTGTAGAATTTCTCCAAAGAAAAACATTTCTATGTTCTTCTTATCATCTTTGAATTGTTTGTTTTTTAACCTTAAGCCCTTCGCTTAGGTGTGATCTAATAGATATTATTCACCCACTGTAAATTGTCATGGCCAACTACAAGCCTGATTTATCCTGCCAAAATAAATTCATTCCTATCAACTTTTCTGAACAAATTCTGCCTGGTACGTTTGAATATGCGCTTTGTTATATCGTCGAAAACAAGCTCGATTTATCTGGGTTTGAGCCTGGTATAACAATGACAAAACAGGGGCTGCGGCTTATCCACCATCAGGGCAGGTTGCTGATTTCCACTCGCCAATGGTCTTAAAATTCAAGAACTAATAGACCAAAACTATCGCATGATTTTTGAAGTCAAAGATGGCGTAGTATTTAGTACAAGAACAAAGAAGGGGAGCGCCAACTGCGCTCCCCTTCTTGAGCTTATAAAAAACTAGTAGTTTACTTGCCAGTGTTACCCTTGTTAACTACACCCGCATCGGCGCTTTCATCTGGTACCGGGAAACCGCGCTTCTTAAGGATATATTTCACTTCTGGATCGCGGCCGCGGAATTTACGATAAGCGTCCTTGCGATCGGTTTCATTGCCGGTGGCCATTATGATTGAGCGGAAGCGTTCTGCGGTATCTTTGTCCCACACATCGCCCGTTTCTTCAAACGCCGCCCATGTGTCTGCATCCATTGTTTCTGACCACAGGTAACTGTAATAACCAGCTGAATAGGCATCAGACGAGAACAAATGATTGAACTGTGGCAGGCGGTGACGCATCACAATTTCTTTCGGCATACCTATTTTCGTAAGTGTTTCGCGCTCAAACGCGTCCGGATCGGTAATCGGTTCTTCGCGGTTATGTAGCATCATATCAACAATTGCCGAGGACAAATATTCGACAGTAGAAAAGCCTTCGTTGAAGGTTTTCGATTTGTTTATCTTGTCTACTAGCTCTTGTGGCATAGGCTTACCAGTTTCAGCATGTTTTGCGTAGGTATTAAGAATATAACGGGTCAGCAGCCAATTTTCGTTTACCTGACTTGGATATTCCACGAAGTCCCGCGGTGTTCCGCTTAGGCCGGGATAGGTGATATCGTAGTTTAGAAAATGCAGTGCATGTCCAAATTCATGGAACAACGTTGTGGCATCGTCTAGGCTTATCAGCGTAGGTTGCCCGTCGCCGCCCTTAACGAAATTGTTGTTGTTCGACGCCAACACATAACGATTCTTGCCACCCAAATCATACTGGCTACGATAGGTCGTCATCCATGCGCCAGAGCGTTTGCCTTCACGAGCGAAGTTGTCTAAATAAAACAGTCCAATTACCTTGTCGCCACGTTTAACCTCAAACGTGCGTACTTCTGGGTCAAATACTGGAACGCTACCTGTGTTGTCATTGAACTCCATGCCATACAGTTTACCCCCCGCGTCAAACATTGCATCAACCATATTATCGAGCTTGAAGTAAGGTTTTATCTCTGCTTCATCTAGATCATATTTTACCTTGCGGACTTTCTCCGAATAGTAGCGATAATCCCACGGAGCTATGGTAATACCTGCACCTTCAGCATCGGCCACTTCCTGCATGTCGGCTACTTCTTCCTTCACCCGACTTATGGCTGCGGGCCAAACCTTCATCATCAACTCCATCGCCGCTTCCGGCTCTTTCGCCATGGTGTCGGCCATGCGGTAATGCGCGTGAGTTTTGAAACCCAAGACCTTGGCTCGATCGGCGCGCAGCTTCAGGATTTTAGCAATGGTGGCATTGGTATCATTTTTGTCACCGTTGTCGCCGCGATTGATATAAGCGTTATAAACGGTTTCACGTAGATCACGTCGGGTCGAGTTTTGTAGGAAAGGCTGCATAACCGAGCGCGTGTTTTTTAATGCCCAACCTTCTTTCCCTTTCGCCTCGGCAGCTCCCTTAATAGAAGCAATGAAGCTATTCGGCAACCCTACTAAATCGGCTTTGTCAGTTAAATATATGAATGTTTCTTCATCGGCGAGCACTTTGTTAGAAAACTCGTTGAAAGCCTTGGCCAATTCAGTATTGAGCGCGATGAGTTTTTCTTTCTCAGCACCTTCAAGCAACGCTCCATTGCGAACAAGCTGCTCATAATTGCGTTCCACTAAACGCAACTGCTGTGCGTTAAGGCCTGCGGCTCTTCGACCGTCATAAACCGTTTTAGTTTTTTCAAGCAACTTGGGATCAAGGGTTAGCTCGTTAAAGAATGCAGAGATTTTTGGCAGCCACTCGCCTTGAATGTTGCGGACTTCTTCATTCGACAGATTACTTGAATGAACCCCCCAGATAGAAAAAAGCTCGCTTCCAGAATTCCCCGCAAGCTCCATTGGAAGGGTGAAGTTTTCAAATGTTGCAGCTGCTGGATTGTCGCGTACTGCGTTAACTTGCGACTTTACCTTGTCCATTATTGCCTGAAAAGCACCCGGAAAATCGGAAACTTTCACCTTGTCCCAAGGCGGCACTCCGTCATAGGAGCCGGTCCAGGGTTGCAGTATGCTATTGCTTGTTGCTGTATCGCTAACGGCTTGCATTACGCTCACTTCGTTTAATTGGGCTGTCGTCATTTTCTTGTCATGATGGTCAGCCATTGGTGGTGTAGTGCATGCGCCCAAAAGCGCAGCGCTGGAAACGCCTAGGAATAATTTACGGCTACGGCTTGAAATGGTGAATCGCATTGAAGTATCTCTAAGTAGTCAGGCCCAGACTTAGACCCTAAAAAAAGCGCCTTTTGCGCAGTTATTAACATATGAAGAATAAGCGATGTACCTTATCTATTCAATAGGTGTTACTGAACACTTTCCTAAGTGAATTTTCGTTCGTGGCTATCTTTTAATATTGAATTGGCCTCCTAGTGAATAGGCATGGGGTATTGTTAAATTTTTGAATACTTGTATATCAAAAATCTACTTCTCTGTGAGATCTGTGCGCGGCACCCAGAGTTCTCTGTGGTTATGCACTTTGGCTTGTAACTCGTTGCTATTTACTAGCGACTACATTTAACTTCTACTCAACACCATCAGGGCAGGTTGCCGATTTCCATTCACCAATAGTCTTAATGTTATTTTGCCCCA
>QIJM01000356.1 GCA_003232445.1 Paraglaciecola arctica | reverse complement strand
GGTTTTGGAATAGGTGAAAAGTATTTATCCACTAATCCAATCATATCTGCTTCTTCAAACTTACCCGCCACAATAAGGGTTGCGTTGTCTGGCTGATAATACATTTTGTAAAAAGCTTTCAACCGGTCAATTGGCACATTTTCTAGGTCAGAACGTGCGCCGATAGTCGATTTCCCGTAGTTATGCCACATATAGGCCGATGCGGCCATTTTTTGTAAGGTAATACGAAACGGGCTATTTTCACCACGCTCAAATTCGTTGCGAACCACTGTCATCTCACTATCGAGATCTTTTTTGGCAATAAACGAATTGACCATACGATCTGATTCCATGCTCAGCGCCCAATTAATATTTTCTTCTGTGGCTGAGAAAGTTTCATAGTAGTTAGTACGGTCAGTCCAAGTAGTGCCATTAGGGCGGGCACCATGAGAGCTCAACTCTGCGGGGATATCTTTATGTTTTGGGCTACCTTTGAATACCAAATGTTCCAACAGGTGAGCCATGCCGGTTTCACCATAATTTTCATGTTTTGAACCTACATGATAAGTAACGTTGACGGTTACGGTTTCTTTAGTTTGGTCTGGAAACAATAAAACACGTAAGCCGTTATCGAAATGATATTCACTGATCCCTTCAACTTCGGTAACTTTTTCAAACTTGTTTTTGGCAAAAGCCAAAGGTGACGCGAGCAGAGTAATACTCAGTAGTACGCCAATAAAGACAAAAAAGCCGATCCACAGAACCGGCTCTTTTGTATCTCTTAAAAAATGTTAATTTATAATTCGGCGGCTAATCGCGTTCCTTGATTAATTGCCCGCTTAGCATCTAATTCTGTTGCCACATCGGCACCACCTATTAAGTGATGAGGTTTAGTTAAACCGTCTACCAATTCCCTAAGAGGCTCTTGACCGGCGCAAATAACCACGTTATCTACTTCCAATACCTGCACGTTATCATTCACTTTAATATGCAAACCAGCATCATCAATTTTTAGATACTCGACACCCGCCAGCATACTTACGCCTTTACTTAGCAGACCTGCTCTATGCACCCAGCCAGTGGTTTTACCTAAACCTTTACCGACTTTCGTTGATTTACGCTGTAACAAATAGATCTCTCTAGGGGATGGTGTAGGAGCAGGTTGAATACCTTCAATCCCGCCTCGAGAGTTAAAGGTCATATCTATTCCCCACTCTTTCATAAAGGCTGGAATATTTTGACTGGTAGACTCGCCTGCATGGGACAGATATTCAGAGACATCAAAGCCAATACCACCGGCACCTATGATGGCGACTTTATTGCCCACCGGTTTTTTATCCACAATCACATCGATGTAACTCATCACTTTACTGTGTTCGATCCCTTCAATGGGTGGTATACGCGGAGCAATACCTGTAGCAATTATCACGTCATCAAATTCACTGTTATTCAGGGTGCTAGCATCAACACGAGTATTGAGTTTTACTGTGACATTATGCAACTCCATCTGGCGAGCATAATAGCGAAGTGTTTCATAAAACTCTTCTTTGCCAGGGATTTGTTTAGCAATATTGAATTGCCCACCAAGCTCACTGGCAGAATCAAAAATGGTAACCTTGTGACCACGTTGCGCCGCTGTAGTAGCCGCAGCTAAGCCAGCTGGCCCCGCACCTACTACTGCTATGTTTTTTACCGATGTGGCCGGCTTAATGACCCACTCTGTTTCATGACAAGCACGAGGGTTAACCAAACAGCTACTGGTTTTCCCTTCAAATACGTGATCTAAACAAGCCTGATTACACCCGATGCAGGTATTAATTTCATCTGATCGATTTTCCATCGTTTTTAATACGAATTCAGGATCAGCTAAAAATGGTCTAGCCATTGATACCATATCGGCATCACCACGGGCTAATACCTCTTCTGCCACTTCTGGTGTGTTGATACGGTTTGAGGTGATAACAGGTATAGACAAGGCTTTTCTAAATTTGGCTGTTACCCAAGTAAAAGCTGCACGAGGCACTTTGGTAGCAATAGTTGGGATACGTGCTTCGTGCCAACCAATACCGGTATTAATAATAGTAGCGCCTGCTTTTTCAATGGCTTGGCCTAGCTCAACCACTTCATCATAAGTCGAACCACCTTCAACCAAATCCAACATTGATAAACGATAAATAATAATAAAGTGTTCACCCACAGCTTGGCGCACTCGGCGCACCACTTCTAAAGGTAAACGAATACGATTTTGATATGAACCGCCCCATTCATCATCTCTATGATTGGTGCGGGCTGCGATAAATTGGTTTAAGAAGTAACCCTCAGAACCCATTATTTCTACGCCATCGTAACCGGCTTTTTGCGCTTGTATAGAGGTATCAATAAAATCTTGTATTTGTTTTTCTATGCCTTCTGCATCCAAAGCCCTAGGTTTAAAAGGGTTGATTGGAGCTTGTACAGCAGATGGGGCAACCAAGGCTGGATTATAGGCATAACGGCCTGTGTGCAATATTTGCATGCAGATTTTGCTGCCATGCTCATGTACCGCATCGGTAATAGTTTTATGTTCGGCTATGACTTCATCGGTATCTAAGCGTCTGGTATCTTTATGGGTTGCGCCTTCATCATTTGGCCCTATTCCACCTGTGACAATCAAGCCTACGCCACCCTTGGCTCGCTCGGCAAAATAAGCGGCCATACGTACGTGGCCATTGGGAGCCTCTTCTAATCCTGTGTGCATGGATCCCATCAAGACGCGGTTTTTGAGCTGAGTGAAGCCCAAGTCTAAAGGTTTAAGTAGATTCGGGTATATGTCTAAGCCTTGCGCTAACGCTGTATTGTCTGTCATTTAAAATGTATTCCTATAATCCATTAACGGCATATTACATGCCAGATGATTTATTATGTAGTTCGGCGTACACAGGCATGCGCTTTTGCTGCCCTGCGGTCATGGCTTCTTGTATATCAGGCATTTGGAACATGCCACTTTGCCAAGTGGCCATGTAAGTTAAGCTGTCTGATACATTGTGATCGCGTGTGTAGTTGATCATTTCTTTGCAGCCTGCCACGGCCATTGGGGAATGCGTAGCAATCTTGGCAGCAATTTTCATCACGCCTTCAAGCATAGTTTGTTGATCTGCAAAGACTTGATTAATAAAACCACATTCTTTGGCTTCACTACTTGGCATATTGCGCCCGGTGTAGGCCAATTCGCGGATCAAACCTTGTGGCATTAGATGAGGTAAACGTTGCAAAGTACCTACATCTGCAGTCATACCTAGCTCAATTTCTTTAATCGTGAAATAAGCATCTTGGGTACAATAACGACTATCTGCTGCACAGATCATATCCACCGCACCGCCTATCACACCACCCTGCACTGCCACTAGCACTGGCATACGCACTTCTTCAAGGGCATTAAAACTGTCTTGTAATTCAAGTACCAGTCGGCGGGTGCGCTCAGCTCGTCTTGCTGGCTCACCTTGAAAATCTTTAGCCATATTAGTGAAAACAGACAAATCCATGCCCGCACTAAAATGTTTACCTTGTGAAGAAATCACAATCACCCGTGCTTGTGACTGCGCATCAATTTTTCTCACAACAGCGGGTAGTTCTCGCCAAAACGCTGGCAGCATACTGTTAAGCGTTTCGGGGCGGCTCAATTGGATATGAGCAATGTGATTTTCGATACTCACCGACAAAGTTTCTAGCGCAGATAAATCGATATCAGACACAGGTATTCTCCTTGGGTTAACCATGGCGTTGATACTCAAACTAATGGTATAAAGTCCAAACTGTTAACAAAAAATTAAACTAGACAGTGTCAAGATAAAAGTATATGTTGACGCTGTCAAGATATTAAACATCAAATTTATTAATAGACAATTATGAGTCATCAAGCAGAACTAAAACCTAAACAAAACAAGCCCAGTTATCACCATGGTGACTTGCACAGCACTTTGCTCAATGCCGCTAATGTACTGTTAAAAGAAATGGGCATTGAAGGTTTATCTTTACGCAAATTAGCCGACAAGGTTGGCGTGTCTCGCACTGCCCCCTATCACCACTTTAAAGATAAAAACCAATTGCTTTGCGCGATAGCTAAACAAGGTTTTGTGCGTTGGCATCAAGACGCTGAATTTATTTTTAATCAAACAGGGTTGCCTCCCAAAGAGAAATATCGTCAGTTTTTCCATAACTATATTAATTATGCGGCTGATAACCCAGAGTTGTATGATTTGATGTTTGGTCGCACGATTTGGAAACAAAATAGTGCCACTAACGAACTAAAAAATGTGGCTTACCCAAGTTTTCATCATCAAGTAGAGATGACCAAAAAATGGCAAGCCCAAGGGTTAATGCCCCGCGATGAAGATACTTTACGTTTGTCGCAAGTCACATGGGGCACTATGCACGGTAGACTATTAATTGATGGGATTTACGCTGACCGCAGCCATATTGATGAAATGTGCGATTGCGCGGTTAATTTATTTACACAACAAATCACCCAATCCTAAGATCTGAACTAATTGGGACTAATACTATGCAAGCCGTCACCTTAAACACCATAAATAATGTCAGTATTCAGGGTTATTGGTTCACGCCACAGGGCTTAGATGCAAAATTCATCAAAGGTAAAATCGTTATAGCCTCTGCTATGGGAGTGTCTCAAGCCTATTATCAACCTATTGCCGACTGGCTAACTGAACAAGGATTTTGTGTTTTAACCTTTGATTGCAGTGGTATAGGAGAAAGCAAAGATAAACATTTGAAAGAGTACCAGTGCAATATTCTCGACTGGGCCACACAAGATTATTCTGCCGCATTGCAATTTGTGCTGGATACCGACTCAACATCACCCATTTATTGGTTAGGTCATAGTTTAGGCGGGCAAGTATTTCCTTTAGTCCACAATATTGAGCACGTTAGCAAAGTAATTACTGTGTCATCTGGTACTGGATATTGGAAACACAACGCCCCTGCACTACGTAAAAAAGCCCCTTTGTTTTGGTACTTTATTATGCCCATTGCCACCAGCTTATTTGGCTATTTCCCTGGTAAAAGGATCGGCATGGTGGGCGACTTACCCAAACAAGTGATGTATCAGTGGCGACGTTGGTGCCTGCATCCCAACTACTGTGTGGGCGTTGAGTCAGAAAGTGTGAAAGCTAAGTTTCAACAAATTGATGTGCCACTTGTTTCCATCAGCTTTACCGACGATGAAATGTTGTCGTTAACTAACATGCGTGACTTGCATGCTTTATTTGGTAATAAAAACAAACAGTTGAAGAACGTGCACCCAAAAGATGTAGGTGAAAAACGTATTGGTCATCTGGGTTTCTTTAGAGAAACGTTTAAAGATAACTTGTGGCCTCGTCTGTTGCTAAGTGAATTTGACTAAAGACAATTAATTCATTGGCAATATTCGGATTTTGGAGAGTTTAACCAGAACCTTTAAGGCTTTGACATTCTAATGACTACTCGGCGGTTCTTAGCTCGTGTACTTTCGTTAGTGTTAGGTGATGAATGACGTCTCTCACCATGCCCTGTGATTTCTATTCGTTCTGGCACTACCCCCATAGAACTGAAAAATGCTTTTATTTCCACCGCTCTGCGTATAGAAATTTGTTTGTTGATTGCTCGACCGCCAAAACTGTCGGTATATCCATCTAACAAAACCAGTTCTAAATCAGTATCTTCTTTTAAGTATTCGCCAATCATCGCTAAACGTTTCTGCGAGTATTTAGTCAACTGAGTATTATTGAATTGATATGTGAGCACGGTATACGCAATATCTTGGAAACTATAAGGTAATAAATTTGCCACACATTCAGCAAATTGTTCATACGGCAGAGCAAAATTACTGGCGTTTAATCCCACTGCCACTCTATCGTATTGGTTATACCAATCCTGATAATAAATAGTTGGCCAGAAGCCCTTCTCTAGCTCAGTCAACATAGTCCAAGCGGCTTGCTCAGGTAAGTCACCATTGTATTGTTTACGGATTGTCATGTCGGCAATAGTGCGTTGCACTTGGCCCGGCATCCATTTTGGTGGCACTGAATATACAGCCGCGACGCCATAAGACTTAGGCAGCCGTAACATATCCAGTTCAAATTCCATATTTAGCTGTTTTGACGCAAAACTACTAAACATAGCTTCTCCATAACCGGGAAGTTTATGACTCAAAGTACATTGCAAACGACTTCCATCTTTGAGCTGCCAAGCTGAATTCTCAACTTTGGCAGTATACTGACGTAATGCAGCTGCCGAATTAACAGACAGCGACACTAAGGTGACACAAAGAATAGATTTTATAATTTTATTGATCATGGATAAGGCGCCCCTCGTTTCTGCCCATTATATCGACAAAATACGCTAAACGTTTAGCTATTTAACCTTGATTAAAATTGCGATGGTTTAACGTTTTACGCTGGCTACTGAAAAAGAACCTTGCCATAATCTCCCTTCATAAAAAATTACTAGGTTTTCATGTCAAAATTATTTGAAATAAAAAATCGTTTCAGAGGATATTTCCCTGTGGTAGTTGATGTTGAAACAGCTGGTTTCAATTCACAGAACGATGCCCTACTGGAAATTGCAGCTGTCACCACTAGAATGGACGAAAATGGGTTCTTCTACCCAGACAAAACTTTTCATTACCACGTCAATCCGTTTGAAGGTGCCAATTTAGAAAAAGCAGCCTTGGATTTTAATGGTATTGATCCCTATTGCGCACTTAGAGGTGCACAGGATGAAACAGAAGTAATGAAAGATCTGTGTAAAAAAGTGCGTAAAGAACAAAAAGACGCAGATTGCCAACGTTCGGTGATCGTTGCTCACAACGCGGCTTTTGACCAACGTTTTGTCAACGCCGCTATTGAGCGCAGTCATATTAAGCGCAGTCCGTTTCATCCCTTTGTATCTTTTGATACCACCACTTTATCTGGCTTAGCCTTAGGGCAAACAGTGTTAGTAAAAGCCTGTATGGCTGCGGGGATTAGTTTTGACCAAAATGAAGCACACTCGGCCTTGTATGATACAGAAAAAACCGCAGAGTTATTTTGCTACATTCTCAACAGATGGCAAAGCTTAGGCGGTTTAGAAGCGCATAATTGAGGTCGAAGCTGACATAAAAAAACCGCCGAAGCGGTTTTTTTATGTTTGATTTAGTTTAGATAACTACAAACTATCAGCATTCTCAGCTAAGTAACTTGCCACGCCTTCAGGGCTATCTACCATGCCTTTTGAACCTTGTTGCCAACCGGCTGGACATACTTCACCATGCTCTTCGTGGAAATTTAACGCATCAACCATACGTAACATATCATCGATATTACGGCCAAGAGGTAAGTCATTCACAACTTGATGACGAACTAAGCCAGCTTCATCTATTAAGAAAGAACCACGCAAAGCAACGCCTTCTTCTGGATGCTCAACATCGTATGCCTGACAGATATCATGTTTAACATCGGCAACCATAGTGTATTTTACTGGACCAATACCACCTTCATTAATAGGAGTATTACGCCAAGCGTTATGGCTAAATTGAGAATCGATTGAGACAGCAATCACTTCAACACCACGCTTAACAAATTCTTCGTAGCGTTTATCAAAAGCGATAAGCTCAGACGGGCAAACAAAAGTAAAATCCAAAGGATAGAAAAACAATACAGCTTTTTTACCTTTAATGGCTTCGCTTAGGGTAAAACTGTCAACAATCTCACCACTTCCAAGTACGGCTGCTGCGGTAAAATCTGGGGCTGGACGACTAACTAATACACTCATTAAATTCTCCTGTTTATGTGATTGAATGGCTCACAGCTTGGTATTTATGTCTGTAAGACCAAGTAATATTATATACCCGTCATCCTTGAAATCATTCGCCCCAATCACTTAGCGGACTAAGCTCATGGGGTCTCATTCGTTTGCCGCCGCCATGCAGTTCCAATGATTTTGGGTATAGATCTTATCAGGCATATGAGTGCATTTGGATAAAAAACAATAGTTTGCCTGAAAAATTATTCTAGGATAAAAACCTAAAATCAAAAGAGTTTGTTTTTTACACGGCATGAGTAATAGCAATGTTGAGATCAAATACTTGATCTTTATGCAAATAACAATTATTCTTATTTGTATAAGGGTTATTGAGATATTTTATGTACGTTTGCATATGCCATGGCATCACAGATAAAGCGATTAAACAGGCTGTCTTAGAAGACGGCGTGGGTAATATGCGTCAACTTAAACAAAAGTTGGGTGCTGGCACACAATGTGGCAAATGTGTACAAATGGCACAAGCAATTATAGATAACACTATTATTGATGCGTCCTTGTTTAAAGAAGTGTGTTAATACAGCTTTTCTATCTAAATAATCTCTCGTTATTAATAACAAAAAGCCAGTCTAAATGACTGGCTTTTTGTTATTTGGATATCCAATAAAGATTATTGGACAAAGCCTTCATTGGCTTTAACAGTTAATGGATGGTAACCAGCTTTAGCTTCAGCAAAGGCCTTCTGAGCCATTATTTTACCTTCTGGGGTTTGCGAAAGCGCTTTGTATAAAGGTTTAACTAACTTGTTGCGACCGATAGAAGTCAAATAATCATGTAATCGATTAAAAGCAGGCTGATACCAATTGTTAACACTGATTAATAACCAACTATGCGCAATCTCATTGTTTTTACTGTTAGTTAAGTCAAATGTTTTATCCAAATCCGCCAATTGCTCTTGGCTTAACTTTTCTGGCATATTGTTTAAGAAATACAACCATTGATGTACCACCCACTTTTCACTATCAATTTCATTCGCCTGAATTGTCCCTGCTAACCAGGCATCCCGTGCTTGGTCAACCACACTAAATGCATCAGATTTAGGGACAGGGGCACCATCAGGAATACCCGGTTGAAAAATCCATTGCTCTATTCTTTGTTTTGACAATTTAGCACTATGCTCTTTGAGTAGTGTTTGTTCTAAGTAACTAACAAATTGGTCTGTTGTTATGCTTTTGAAGGCAAATTTTTCAAAATAACCCAGTAAAAATTGATCAAAACTTTCTCTGCCCACTTTGTGTTCTAATTCACGTAAAAATAATGCGCCTTTTTCATAAGGAATATTGCTGAAAACGTCATCAGGATCACGGCCTCTTAAATCAATCGCCATAATCTGATCATTGGCAGGCAACGAATCAATATCTGCCTGTAAATCTTGGCGACCTAATACAGCTTCCATTTCAAATCGCTCATCTCCATAAATCATCTGCATGATCCGATAAGTCAAATACGTGGTGAAACCTTCGTTTAACCACAAGTCTCGCCACGTTGCATTGGTGACTGTGTTACCAGACCAAGAGTGGGCTAACTCATGGGCAATCAGCGCCACTAAACTTTTATCTCCAGCGATCACAGTGGGAGTAATAAAAGACAGTCTTGGGTTTTCCATACCACCAAAAGGAAAAGATGGAGGCAAAATCAATAAGTCGTACCTTTCCCAGCTATAGGGACCAAAGGCTTTTTCTGTGGCAATAAGCATAGACTCAGTATCAGCAAATTCTGCGGCGGCAGCGTCTAGAATCCCTTTTTCAGAATATACACCTGTACGTTCACCCATTGATTTAAAGTGCAAGTCTCCTACTGCCAAGGCAATTAAGTATGCAGGAATAGGTTGTGGCATCGAGAACTGGTAAACACCATCACGCGGCGTGTTAAGCTCATTAGATGCACTCATCACCGCAAGTAATTCTTTGGGTGTGCGAATAGTCGCTTGATAAGTCATTCTGACTTGAGGTGAGTCTTGTAGTGGAATAAAACTACGGGCATGAATAGCTTGCGCTTGCGTGAATAAAAATGGATGTTTTTTACCTGCCGTTTGTTCAGGCGTTAGCCATTGTACGCCAGATGCATTAGGTGAAGTTTGATAACTAATCACCACACTGTCTACATCGGCTGGTATATCAATTGTTAAAGCAGTACCCAAAAACGGATCAGCGCTGGCTAAATCAAAATCAACCGCTTTACCCATAGCCGTGACACTATCGATAGTTAAATCACGGGTATCTAATATCAACTGTGTTGCATTTGCATCGACTCTCTGAAAATCTAACTGAGCCGTTCCCACTAAAACCTTTTTGGCAAAATCCACCGTCAAATCCAAGCTTAAGTGAGTGACTTTAATCGACTCTGGATTAGCAAACGAATGATAATCCTTACCGACTTGAATGACATTGGTTGTCACTTCAGCAGAAGGTACGGATTGAGCTACTTTAGGGCTAGCGGGGGTATTAGATGAAC
>QIJM01000608.1 GCA_003232445.1 Paraglaciecola arctica | reverse complement strand
TTTCAATGATTGATACATTAACGCCATGCTCAGTAGTGATTTGTTATACTTTTCAATTGGTTGAACTACACGTTTTAAGATATTTACCAATAATATTTTTCATTCCATACTCTATACATTCAACTGTAAGTACATGGCCAATTGAAACCTCAAGAATTCCATTAATGGTTAAAAATTTTGATAAATTTGTTAAGTCTAAATCATGCCCAGCATTAACACCTATTCCTAATTTTTGGGCTTCAACTGCTGATTCTCTATATTGATTAAATACAGCTTCATGCACTGACTGGTTAAAAGTTGAAGCATACTCTTCTGTGTATAGCTCAATTCTATCTGCTCCGGTATTTGCTACTAATTTAATTTGACTCGGATTTGGGTCAATAAAAATAGAGCTTCTAATTCCTTCAGAAGTTAGTTGGCTACAAATATTTTGAACAAAACCACCATCTTTTTCTAAGTTCCACCCATGATCAGAGGTTAATTGGTCTGGGCTATCAGGAACTAAAGTACACTGGTCAGGTTGTATCCTTGCTACTAACTCCATAAAATCTTGTGAAGGATAGCCTTCAATATTAAATTCTACTTCTGAATTTTTTGAAAGCAATTCTCCCAAATCTATTGCATCACTTTTTGTAATATGACGTTCGTCTTGCCGCGGGTGGACTGTGATACCTTGCACCCCTAATGCAATCATTTTATTCGCAAATTTAACTACGTTTGGAAAATCACGCCCTCTTGAATTTCTTAAAAGAGCAATTTTGTTTAAATTTACACTTAAATTTGTCATATAACCTATGTCTTATTTTTTGGGAGCATGATGGCTTTGGCCTGCGTATGGTGGAGCAAATTCGCAGAGTTTGTGGAATTCGTTCCACGCATTTGTTATATGGCCCTTGGATAGAGGTGTTATTCGTTTGACCATTTAATTTGAAATTCAATTTCTTCAGCTGAACCATCACGTTCATGCTCTATATTAAAGTTTGCACGAACAGGAACATATATTCTTTCGCCAGCAATTTGAATTTCAAATTTCTCACCATTCTCTATCGAGTCAGCTAATCTTCGAAGTTTTGCGACAAACTCTGTATCGGAATATGTTTTTTCAATATCTCTTTCTTGTTTTGAACTCAACTTTAAATCTCCTCATAGGAATTATTAAAATAACTTCATTCTTGGCCATATAACGAGGCTGTAGATTAACCCGTTTTAAATTAACCCGTTTTAAATTTGTTTTATTAGTCCTCAAACGATATCTGAGTTCATGTTTTGATTCAATCGATTACTTAGTTTTGCATTCAATATGACAAATGGTTAAGTCTTTCTGTTTTTATGCTTTTAGCTAGTCGCTCGAAGCTCGTCACTCGTAGCTGCTCTTTATTAAAATAGGCCCATTTGTGGGCTGGTCATGTCTTCAAAGGATAAATCTATAAAGGGCAAAATTCCCTCGGCAATAGGTTTGATTTGTTTATCGACGTAGTGCTGATAATCTATTTGGCTGGTTAGGTACTCAATGGGTTCAGGGCCATTGACGGTGATCACATAAGATATCCAGCCTTTGTGCTGATATCTGAGTGTTTTACTTAATGCGTCATTTTGTTGGTCTGCCAGCCTTGCCGCCTTCACATGTGGCGGCACGTTTTTCACATAAAGATCTAACTTGCGGCGAATACGTTTGCGATAAACCAGTTGCTCATCAAGTTTGCCTGAGCAGGTGTCTTGGATTGTCTGCAGTAAATAATCTCGCACGTTTTGCCCCGCAAAGACCATTTTATATAACGTGAGTTGAAAGCCTTTAGCCAGTTGCGTCCAGTCTGAACGCACTGTTTCCAAACCCTTAAATACCAGTTCATCACCCTCTTTGCTTGTTTTTAATCCTGCATAACGTTTTTTACTGCCTAGTTCTGAACCACGGATAGTTGGCATTAAAAACTGACTAAAATGCGTTTCAAATTCAATTTCCAACTCACAAGGTAGTTGATGTTCAAGCTTGATATTCTCTTGCCATTTTTGATTGATCTCTAACGCTAAGGATTGACCAATCTGATCCGCTTGTTGATTGCTGTATTGTCCTTCCAACCACACAAAGGTCGAGTCGGTATCGCCATAAATCACTTGGTAACCTGCTTGTTCAATCCATTTCGCCGTGGTTTGCATAATATCATGACTACGCATAGTAATAGAGCTAGCTAAACGTGTGTCGTAAAACGGGCAACCACCTGAACCTAATACGCCATAAAACGAATTCATTAGAATTTTTATCGCCTGACTACGCGTAGCGTCTTGGTTTTTCTTGGCTGCATCGCGCTGCTGCCAAAGCGAGGTAATAATCTCTGGCAAAAAGTGTTTGTCGCGACTGAATTTAGCCCCGCGATATCCTTCAATTGCCTGTTCTGGGGATGTTAGACCTTCCACTAACCCAAGTGGGTCTATTTTAAAGGTGCGAATGATGGAAGGATATAGACTCTTAAAATCCAGTACCAAAACATTTTTATATAGGCCCGGCTTGGAACTCATCACGTAACCACCGGGACTGGCTAAACCACCATCCTTTGGACGATTAGGTGCGATATACCCTGCCCGATGAAGTTTGGGTAAGTACAAATTGATAAAAGCCGCTACCGAGCCGCCCATTCTGTCTAACTCAAGGCCGGTTAGCTGACTGCGTAATGTTAAAAAATCGAGTACTTTAGTGTGTTCAAAAATATCTAACACTAACTGACAATCTTGTAGATTATATTCTGCCAACTTGACTTTATTGTGTTTAAAATCGTGCCCAATCTGGGCAAGCCTGTCGTCAACGTCTTCAGTCTTTTTACCTTTGCCTAATAGGGTTTGAGCAACGTTTTCTAAGCTGAAACTGTCAAACTGATAGGTAGCGGTTTTTAGAGCATCAATACCGTCGACAACCACTCTGCCGGGCATGGATACAAAACCCTGATTGACTTCGTTTCTGGCATCTCGCCATAAGATAGGTTGATTATCCCGGCCTAAAGACAATTCAACTCTGTGCAAAGCGGCGCGTTTAATCAGTAAACGAAAATCAAAATTGACCACGTTCCAACCAATAATAATGTCGGGGTCGATTTGACTCACTTGAATAACGAACTGTTGCAGCAAGACTTTTTCATTGTCTAACCAATGGATCCAGTCATCTGCTACTTGTGCCTTGCCAATCATCAATACACATTTATAGGTATCGCTAGCTAGGCCAATTGAGAACAACTCGCCTTGTTCGCTGCATTCGATATCGATGGATAACAGGCTGAAATTTGGCACAAATTGACTAGGTTTACATTGAATATCTGTCACTTCTGTTGGTTTATCTGCCACTGGTTTTGCAACTTGTTTGCCAGAAAAGGCTGCACTGCCATAAACAAAACGTTCCATCAAATAACGCTCGGTTAATCGTATGTCATCCTCAAAACAACTGATGTTGTGCTGCTTAAGCAGTGTTTTTGCTTTATACAGTGAGTTGTTTCTATCAAAGTACACACCACCCACTTTTTGATGTTCAAAGGTCTTTAAGGCTAAAGGGGTGTAGCTATGTTCAATTCCGCTTTTGGTTAGCAGCCGCACGACTTCAGCTTGATCATGTTGGTGAATGAAAAACAGCCCTTGTTGCGCATTTGATACAGCCTTTACTATGCCATTTTCAGTAATAAACCAACATTCAATATAAGTTTTGCTGTGACGTTCTATGCTGCGAGCGGTAAGAATAAATCCCTCTAAGGAGACTTGCATAAGTAGCGGTTCTATAAATTGAAGTGACGGGAAGGTAAGGGTAACTTAAAAGAGTCGGCAAAACTAAGTGACAGAACACAACAGACTGATAATACCTCCAATAACAGAGTTGTCGAAGTCATTCCTCGCAGCTTGCTGCGAATAAACATGCTAAGTGATGCGAGCGGGTGACTTCAATAAGTGATTGCGCAGTAAATCAAGGTCAGTGGCCTTAAAAAATAAAATCAAAAACTTCAGCAACGTTTAGATAATACCGAGGTTGTAAAATTATATTAGTCAAGCATAGCCAGTACTTTTCCTAACACTTCGCTAACGATATAAGGTTCACAACGCTCCTTTAATACTGCTCTACGGTTTTGGAGATCTAGTGTTTTTGCTTGAGCAGACACAATGATGCCTTGCGTATTGAGTCCCGTTCCCATTAATGTTGTCGTCAACCCACCTTCACGATGATAAGTTCCTTGTGTAATGGGACAAACCATCGCTAAACCAGAACGATTGAATGCATCATTAGAAATAACAAGAGCATAATGCTGGCCTTTCATTTCACGTCCACTTTGAGGGTCAAAGTTAAGATGAATAATGTCCCCTCGTTTAAAGCTTTCTTTCATACCTAAAATACCTCCTTGCCGGCGGGGCATATGTTTTCCCATTCTTGTAGGTCTTTATCTGCCTTTAAAGCATCAAAGTCAGTATTGGCAAGTAGTTCATTTATATTGTATTTCTTCACTGCCCTGCGTTTTGATTTCTCTATTACTAGCTTGCCTGACTCAATAGTGTATTCAACATCATCACCTTGCTTGATCCCGATAGAGTTAAGATCCTGCGCATTGATTATGAAACCTGTAGAGTTGCCAATCTTTCTTGCGGTGGAAAACATAATGCAACCTTTTATTTGAAGTGTTAGTGATACATACAAAAGTTATAACATGTTATAACCAGTGTCAATTTGAATATTTCCACGTAGTAATCCAAGTTTCTCACATTTCGATGCTTATAAACGGTATCTAATTGGATAGACTTATTGAGGATCTCATTCATTATTTCATATATCAATGAGATATTGTTCGGATAGACATTTTATACATTTGTGAGGTGTTAAGTTTCTGATTAATGGTTAGAATGTGACGGTTTTATGTACCTTTGCGTGTGCGGGTGTAACTTAGTGCGTTTCAAATTGGTGGGCAAACTAACCCTAACATTCGTCACGCACTCTTGATTCAAAATAAAAATTGGAATGCTATGAAAACACTATCTGATATTGGCTTAATCGGCCTTGCTGTTATGGGTGAAAACCTGATCCTGAATATGGCCAGTAAAGGGTATACCGTTACTGCTTATAATCGCTCCACCGATAAGGTTGAAAACTTTATTAATGGCCGAGCCAAAGGCGAAAGCATTCGCGGTGCTTATTCGGTAGAAGAGTTGGTTCAATCGTTAGCCACTCCTCGTAAAATCATGATTATGGTCAAATCAGGCGATCCAGTTGATGCCACCATTGACCAGCTTTTACCTTGGTTAGACAAGGGCGACATCATCATTGATGGTGGTAATACTCATTTCCCTGACACTATTCGCCGTGAAAAATACTGTGCTGAAAAAGGTATTCACTTTGTTGGTGCCGGTGTATCGGGTGGTGAAGAAGGCGCGCTTAAAGGGCCTTCAATTATGCCTGGTGGTTCGGCTGAAGCATGGCAAGCAGTGAAGCCTATTTTCCAGGATATCTCAGCCAAGGTAGATGATGGTTCGCCTTGTTGTGATTACGTAGGTGAAAACGGTGCCGGTCACTTTGTTAAAATGGTGCATAACGGTATTGAGTATGGCGATATGCAATTGTTGTGTGAAGCCTACCAAATTATGAAAGACGTGCTTGGCATGTCAGCTGATGAAATGCATGAAGTTTTCAAACAGTGGAACACCACTGAATTAGATAGTTACTTGGTTGAAATTACCCGCGATATTTT
>QIJM01000455.1 GCA_003232445.1 Paraglaciecola arctica | reverse complement strand
CAGTTTCTGGCAGTAACTTAACGGTTGATTTTAGTGAAGGTTTTAATTCTTTATTAGAACGTAAAGATACACTCGACGAACTTCTAAAGAAAATAAAACAAAATAATAGTAGGCATATAGAACGGATGAATATTATTAAATCTAAGTTCATCCCACAAGATATGCAGGGACGAGTTGACGAAGTCAATCAGTTGTTTAAAAACGAAACTCAATTGCTGCAATGGCTTGAAAATAAAGCTAAAGAAATGGATGAATCCAAAGAGAAGTATCAAACTGATATCCAGCTTATCGCCAATAAACGAGTTTATCCGGGCGTAGTGGTTAAACTGAATAACCGCACTTGGCGAGCTGACAGAGAGTACGATCGGTCAAAAATTTGTTTCCATGATCATCAGTGGCATTTTGAGCCGCTGGTCTAATCACTCATTTAGTTATCTTCAGTGTTTTAACCTAGTTAACAGACTAGAAGTATCCCATCACTCCTAATCCAACAAACGCTATTTTTTGTCCCAATTTACTTTCCTTAATTTGAAATTATTGACATTAAATAGTTGAAACACGACTAGATAATGACAATATAAGCAACACAATGTGATAAAGAGAATGATTATGTCAGACACCATATATCAGTTTGATGCCATATTAAATAATGGCGAAAATATAAATTTTGAGGACTATCGAGGCAAAGTTTTATTAATAGTTAACACCGCCAGTAAATGCGGTTTTACTCCGCAATATGATGGTTTACAGAGCCTATATAAACAATTTGAAACACAGGGTTTAGAAGTGCTTGGTTTTCCTTGTGATCAATTTGGTCATCAGGAGCCTGGAGCAGATACCGAGATCCAAGAGTTTTGCAGTTTAAACTTCAATATCAATTTTCCTTTGTTTAAGAAGATTGAGGTTAATGGCTCAAATACGGCTCCGGTATATAAATATCTGAAAGAAGCGGCGCCCGGAGTAATGGGCAGCAAAAGTGTCAAATGGAACTTCACCAAGTTTTTAGTGAATAAACAAGGCAGAGTAACTAAACGTTATGCGTCCACCACTAAGCCTGCTGAGATGATGAAGGATATTGAAAAATTACTCGCTGAATAATTCAATTTATCATTAATAATTTTTCTGAGTAATAATTAAAAAATATTTACCCAACCATAGATATGGCTCAGTCGTGCCATATTGAATTTCTAATTTTTTTAGCTGCTCATATTCGCTGGTTTGTTTCTCTGGCTGCTTTAAATAATCGTGAAAACAACGTATCCCAGCTTGTTTTGTAACCTGAACAGGCAAGGTCTCAAATTGAGATAAAATAACGCGAGGTTTTTGTGGATTTTGGGGGCTTAATCGTACAATGTTTTTACTCATCATGCTTTGTTCAACATAATCAAAATTGCCGTACAACATGTTGCCAAACAACTGGGCATCATGATTAAAAAAGCTAAGTGAAAGGTGCCCACCAGGTTTAACTAAATCCACCAGTTTACGCATGACCTGTAAAGGATTTTGTAACCATTCTAAAACTGCATGACAGATCACCAGATCATATTGTTTTTCAGCGCTTAACGATAATATGTCTATATGTTGAATATCCAGATTGATGTTTTTAGCTAACTTATGTTTTGCCAAAGACAATACTTCTGAAGATATATCAGATAACGTGACCCTGTGACCTAAATCAAGCATCACTTTAGTCATTACCCCAGTACCACCGCCTGCATCCAAAACATCTAATGACATACCATCTACAGAGATGTAATCGTGCAGATGATGTACTAATAACTCATGGCGCAATTGACCTTTTGTCGAGCCATAAATATTTTTTTCAAATTTATCTGCAAACTTATCAAAGTTTTGATCTTGCCTATTATTTTCCATTTATCAGATGTGCCTCAAGCTGGGTTGTCGATGTCAACAAAGACAGCCTCAATTCCTAATTTTTGTTGAATATACTCGCCCAACGTTTTTACCCCATAACGTTCGGTTGCATGATGCCCAGCGGCATAAAAATGAATATCCATTTCCCTTGCCGTATGGATGGTTTGCTCAGATACCTCACCAGTAATATAAGCATCAATACCTTTTTCAGCAGCCAATGCGATGTAACCTTGGCCACCGCCTGTACACCAAGCAACCGTTTCAATTTTGGTTTTTATCGCAGGCTCGTGTAACGGATTTTTAGCCAGTTTAGTACTTAACAACCTAGTCAGTTCTATTGGGCTAATGCCTCCCTCAAATTTACCTTGCATAACCACAGATTGAGGATTGTTTTCTTCCAGTGGCAAGATATCTGTAATACCTAATAACCTAGCGAGTTGTGCGTTATTGCCAAGTGTAGGGTGAATATCTAAAGGCAAATGGTAGGCATAAAGATTGATGTTATGTTGCAATAACGTTTGTATTCGTTTCCTCTTCATACCGGTTATACAAGGTGACTCACCTTTCCAGAAGTATCCATGGTGAACCAAAATAGCGTCCGCGTTAATTGATACAGCATGGTCGATTAAAGCCTGAGAAGCAGTTACACCGGTGACTAACTTAGTCACCTTTTTTTTGCCCTCCACTTGCAAACCATTAGGGCAATAATCCTTTACCTTTTCTGGCTTTAATAAGCAATTGAGTGATTGTAATAATTGACTATTTGATACTGACATTGATTTTCCTCAATAACACTAAAGCAGGCCCTAGTAATTAAAAACATAGGGCAAATGACAGCCCCTAGACATTATAAATAAAAAAAGGTATAAAACCTGTCCATATTCTGAAAATAAACATATAAAAGGCAAAGACCTGATTATGAGTAAATTGGATAAAGATCAAGTAATAGCGGCTTTTACCGCAGCTTACACTGCAGTAAATGGTAAAGCCCCCGTAATCGAAGCCAAAGGTGGTTGGTATAGTGTTGACGGTGGCAAAAATATGCGCTTGGCAGACTTAGATACGCTGATCGCTGAACTAGGTTCATCAACCCCAGCTAAAGAAACCAAAGCGGTTGTTGAGAAACCTAAAAAGGCCGCTAAAGCACCGGCCAAAAAGAAAGTCAGAAAATCAGACTTTTCAGTCAAGAAATTTTGGGCTGAGAAAATTTTAGAACAAAACATCAATTCTAAACTACCCCGATAAGTTTCAATATTCTAAAAAAGCCTCATGATAACTACATCATGAGGCTTTTTTAGTCTATATCGCATTGTGCGGTGTTTCTTTAAAATGTTGTGACATGGTTAACTGTAGATACGATCAATAACTGGGTGCCAATGGATAGTTGTGGCAAATTGTTCAGCTATTTTTTGGTTTAACGCAGAAAATCGGGTAAGTGGAATATCTTCACCTGAAATACAATGCCATACAAATTTGTGACAATTGTTTTTGATGACATCATATTCTGAGTAACTAAAAAGCAGAGAGATGGCTCTATCAGCAGTACCTGATTGTATCAACGGAATATTATTCTCGTCACAAGCGATGTAAATACATTCACCACTGCGTTCTTGTAAAAATCTGTTTGGGGAGACACCTCGAATTAAGCCGTTGCCTTTTAATTCCAAAATATTCCCATCCACCCATATACCTGTGTGTTCAAAAAGGCCATAAACTCCACAAGTCACAATGGCACCATTAATTGGCTCGACTTCGACATCCGAATTTCCAGGCAAACGACTAACAGATCCTTCTAATCGTTTATCATTCGAATACTTAGCACCAGCCAATATAGCTATGGCACCAGCACCAAGCCACAATAAAGGAGCTGGCATATGATTTTCCTCAGTAAAAGACTTGGCTCTAGCTAAGATGAAAAGATGGCGGAAATCAAATTTGGAATGTAATGGGATGTGACAGCAAACGTTAACCGCAAACTAATCTAGCTTTTTTATATAGCATAGCTAATTAAACACTTAACAGCCTTACCCTTGTTAGTTTAATCTGTCGCTCCAAGCAGGAGATGATCCACAAACAATGAAAAAAATTAATAAGTCGAACAAATTAGAAAACGTCTGTTACGAGATACGTGGACCCATTTTAACCGAAGCAAAAAAAATGGAAGACGAAGGGCACCGGATACTGAAGCTGAATATTGGCAACCCTGCCTCATTTGGCTTTGAAGCGCCCGACGATATATTAAAAGACGTGATCCATAACCTGCCAAAATCCCAAGGTTATTCAGACTCGAATGGTATTTATTCAGCCCGTGTTGCGGTGATGCAATATTATCAACAAAAAAACATCAAACACGTCAAAGTAGAAGATGTGTTTATTGGTAACGGCGTAAGTGAGCTAATTGTTATGGCCATGCAAGGGCTGGTAAATAACGATGATGAGGTATTGATCCCCGCACCGGATTACCCTCTATGGACAGCAGCGGTGAGTCTCGCATCTGGTGTGCCGATACACTATCGCTGTGACGAAACCAATGGTTGGCAACCTGATATTCAAGACATCCGCAGCAAAATCACTGACAAAACCAAAGCGGTAGTATTAATTAATCCTAACAATCCCACTG
>QIJM01000004.1 GCA_003232445.1 Paraglaciecola arctica | reverse complement strand
GCCATTAATTTGGCTGGCGTTTTATAATTTAGTTTCTTTCTTGGCCTATTATTGAGATTGACTATTACATCCTGAACCTCTGATTGCGATATTTTTTTAAAATCTGTTGATTTCGGCCAGTATTGTCGTAATAGGCCATTGGTATTTTCATTCAGCCCTCGTTGCCACGAACAATAAGGATCTGCAAAATAAACATCACATTGCAAATGTTTAGTCATCTTTTCATGGTACGCAAACTCTTTACCATTATCCGCTGTGATAGTGAATACAGCACCTTTAAACGGTGCTAATAAAGCAATGGTCGCTGCTGTGATTGTTTTTGCTGATTTGTCGTCTACACGTGTCGAAACGGTAAAGCTAGTTTTCCGCTCTACAATCGTGACCAGTGCGCCACTGTGTCCTTTGCCAATAACCAGATCAATTTCCCAATCACCCACTCTACTTTTATCATCAACAACATGTGGGCGCTCATCAATACTGATACAGGTATTGGTATAAGTGTACTTTAGCTAGCTATTTTGCTCACGTGCAATAGCACGATAGGCGATATCATCACGATAAAACATGCCGTCCCAGCTAATGGTTTTAGCCAATTTATAAGCATTTTGTTGAGCTTCGGTGACAGTGTTGCCTAAAGCAGTAGCACAAAGTACGCGGCCACCATTGGTTGTCACTTTGCCATCAATGTTTTTAGTGCCTGCATGAAATATTTTGCTGTTGGCAGTGCCAAGCTCTAAACCGTCAATCACATCACCTTTGCCGTAACTGTCTGGATAACCGCCTGCAGCAAGTACTACACCGACAGACGCTCTGGTATCAAACTGGGCTTGAATTTTGTCAAGCTTGCCGTCTAAAGCTGCTTCAACCAATTCAACTAAGTCAGACTGCAAACGCAACATGATAGGCTGGGTTTCTGGGTCGCCAAAGCGGCAGTTGTATTCAATCACTTTCGGTGTGCCGTCATCCATGATCATTAAACCAGCATACAAAAATCCTACGTAAGTATTACCTTCAGCAGCCATGCCTTTCACAGTGGGATAAATTACTTCATGCATTACGCGCTGGTGAATATCTGCTGTAACGACTGGTGCAGGTGAATAAGCACCCATACCACCTGTGTTAGGCCCAGAATCACCGTTACCTACACGTTTATGATCTTGGCTGGTGGCAAAAGGTAAAACGTTTTTGCCATCAACCATCACAATAAAGCTGGCTTCTTCACCATCGAGGAATTCTTCGATGACTACGCAGCTGCCTGCTTCACCAAAAGCGTTTCCCGCTAACATGTCACAAATAGCATTTTCTGCTTCGGTTAACGTCATGGCGACAATCACACCTTTACCTGCGGCAAGGCCGTCAGCTTTGACCACGATAGGTACGTTTTTTTGTTGCACATAGGCAAGAGCAGGCTCGATTTCGGTAAATTTTTGGTAGTCAGCAGTGGGAATATTATGCCGTTCTAGAAAGTCTTTGGTAAAGGCTTTTGAACCCTCTAGCTGGGCTGCAGCTTGAGAAGGGCCAAATATTTTTAGGCCTTTGGCTTGGAATGCATCAACCACACCTAACACTAGCGGCACTTCAGGGCCCACTATGGTCAAGTCGATTGAGTTTTGCTCGGCAAAGGCTAATAATGCAGGTACGTCTTCTGCACCCACATCAACATTGGTGAGTTTGTCTTCAAGTGCGGTTCCTGCGTTACCTGGAGCCAGAAATACTTGGGATACTTTTGCCGATTGCGCTACTTTCCAAGCTAGCGCATGTTCGCGACCACCGCCGCCAATAATCAATACATTCATAGGGTTTGTTATTCTTTATTTAATGTTTTAGTGTTTAAAATGACGCATACCTGTGAAAACCATGGCAATACCATGTTCATCTGCGGCGTCTATCACTTCTTGGTCGCGCATTGAGCCGCCCGGTTGAATAATGGCACTGATACCAGCAGCGGCAGCGGCGTCTATACCATCACGAAACGGGAAGAACGCATCAGACGCCATAACCGAGCCTTCAACTTGCAAACCTTCATCAGCCGCTTTAATACCAGCGACTTTGGCAGAATAGACTCGACTCATTTGACCAGCGCCTACACCGATAGTCATGCTGTCGTTGCAATACACAATAGCGTTTGATTTAACGTATTTGGCTACTTTCCAAGTGAACATTAAATCTTTTAACTGTTGTTCAGTTGGTTTAACTTTAGTGACCACTTGTAGTTCGTCTTCTTCGACCATACCAAAATCGCGGTCTTGGACTAATAAACCACCATTCACACGCTTGAAGTCATGCCCTTCGGTTAACTGACCTTGCCAATCGCCGCAAGCTAATAAGCGCAAGTTTTTCTTGGCAGAAATTACTTCTACCGCAGCATCACTAATAGATGGGGCGATAATGACTTCAACAAATTGGCGGTCAACAATGGCTTGCGCTGTGGCTGCATCTAGTTCGCGATTGAAGGCGATAATACCACCAAAAGCTGATGTTGAGTCGGTTCGATAAGCACGTTTATATGCACTTAAAATATCGTCGCCTAAAGCCACGCCACAAGGGTTAGCGTGTTTAACGATAACGCAGGCCGGCACATCAAATTCTTTTACGCATTCAAGTGCGGCATCGGTGTCTGCGATGTTATTGAATGACAATTCTTTACCTTGCAACTGAGTCGCTGTGGCAACCGATGCTTCTTGAATATCATTTTCAACGTAAAAAGCGGCGCTTTGATGGCTGTTTTCGCCATAACGCAAATTTTGTTTTTTAGTGAATTGCATATTGTAAGTGCGCGGAAATTCGCTGTGCTGATGAGCACAATTTTCTTCACAGTCGGCGGCTTCAATCATGGCTCCGAAGTAGTTGGCAATCATGCCGTCGTATTCAGCAGTGTGTTCAAATGCGGCAATGGCTAAGTCAAAACGTGTGGTTTTGGTTACTGCATTACTGTTTGCCTGCATCTCTGCTGTTATACGCGCATAGTCTTTAGCGTTAACCACAATAGTCACATCGTTATGGTTTTTAGCGGCAGCGCGAACCATAGTGGGACCACCGATATCGATATTTTCGATAGCGTCTTCTAAGCTGCAATCGTCATTGGCAACAGTGGCGGCAAATGGGTATAAGTTCACTACCACTAAATCGATAGGTTGAATGTTGTTATCAGCCATGACTTGTTCATCTTGTCCACGGCGAGCCAGAATGCCGCCATGGATTTTTGGGTGTAAGGTTTTAACCCGACCATCCATAATTTCTGGATGGCCAGTGTAATCTGATACTTCAATAACGGTTAGGCCATTATCGCTAAGTAATTTTGCGGTGCCACCGGTAGACAATAGCTCTACACCTTGGCTAGCCAAGAACTGGGCAAACTCAAGTAGGCCGGATTTATCAGATACGCTTAACAGTGCGCGACGAATAGGTGTTGCTGGTGAGTCTTGTTGCATGTTTGTTCCATGTATATTTCACTAAGAAGGGCAAAGATTTTGGCAATTTAATTCTTATTGTTGTTTGTTGACTATTTGGTCATGCTAAACACAAACAAAAAGAGCACCATAAGGTGCTCTTTATTTTAGGCAAAAAACCTTAGTTCATGCCGTACTGTTTTAGTTTCTTACGCAAGGTGCCACGGTTGATACCTAACATAGTTGACGCTTTAGTTTGGTTGCCGCGTGTGAAAGTCATTATTTCTTCTAACATTGGCGTCTCTACTTCGGCCATGACTAGCTCATATAAGTTTTCGATGTTGGTGTTATCAAGTTGTTTAAGATACTTATTTACCGCTTGTTTAACAGAGTCGCGAAGAGGCTTTTGAGCCTGAGTTTGCGAAGGAGTCGTTACCGTAGTGGTAAATGGAGACGTTACATTTTGTTCGAACATATACAGTCGTGCTCTTTAAGTTAGTCATATTAAGCAGCAGGTGAAACTAGCTCAGACACGGATGAAAGTGCCGGCTCGCCTGCCAATTTATCAAAGTACATAGTTAATTCATCAAGTTGCTGCCCTGCATCTTCAATGGCGTTAAACTTTGCACGGAACAGCCTTTGCTGGTCGTGTTCGGCCAAATACCAGCCCACATGCTTGCGGGCAATTCTGCATCCTTTAAAATCACCATAAAACTGATGAACATTAGCGACATGTTCAAGCAAAATGCTGCTCACTTCGTCAATGTTAGGTGCAGCCAGTACTTGACCCGTTTGCAAATAGTGCAAGATCTCGCGGAATATCCAAGGGTGACCCTGAGCTCCGCGACCGATCATCAGCGCATCTGCTTCGGTGTATTCCAAAACGTGCTTAGCTTTTTGCGCGTTTGTTATATCACCGTTGGCAACAACAGGTATCGACACGGCTTGTTTAATAGCCTTAATGGTGTCGTATTCTGCGTCGCCTTTGTACATACAGGCTCGGGTGCGACCATGCACCGCTAATGATTGAATACCGTTGTCCTGTGCAATCTTGGCTATTAATAAGCCATTGCGGTTTTCAACATTCCAACCTGTGCGTATTTTTAAGGTAACAGGTACATC
>QIJM01000153.1 GCA_003232445.1 Paraglaciecola arctica | reverse complement strand
TTATATTGAAGATTACGATGATTCAGAGGTGTTACTCAATACTGATAATTTAGAATCTGATGTTATGGCTCAACAAAAGATTGGGATCTATTGTGAAGCAGTCGCCTCTTTGCCGACACAGTGTCGAAGAGTCGTTATTATGAAAAAAGTGTATGGCATGCAAAACAAAGAGATAGCAAGGCGATTAGAACTGTCGCTGAGCACCGTAGAAAAGCATCTGACTAAAGGTGTTAGGCGCTTAAATTCAACAATAACCAGTCGTTATGGAGAGCAAGATGCTCAGCCTCTGTCGCGAAATTTAATCAAAGGGGGGATGAAATAATGGATAAAATTACTGCATTCCCTAGTTCTTCGGTGCTTGAAGATGAAGCTTGTCAATGGATCGTCAAATTCGAAAATGATGATGAGCCTTCAATACAGGATATCCAGCAACTTAACGCTTGGTTATCTAAAAGTCCTGTGCATAGGCAGACATTATTGCGATTGGCTAAGTCGTGGAACGATATGGATGTTATGTCTGGTTTAATGATACCACTGGGTCAATCGTTAAAACCTAAGCAAAGAAAGCTCAAAACCTTTACTTTGACACCATTGCTTTTTATTGCAGGTGTTTTTCGTGTGTTAGCTAGTGGGACTCAGAAGTTGTTTCGTCCCCTTGTTGTTTTACCAGCACTTATTTTGATTATGATGCTCAACCTGTCATTCTTTGAGACGGTTTTGCCGCCCGAAGTGCCGAATAACATTTACATTACGTCTATTGGTAAACATTCAAAGCATATTCTTGACGACGGTTCAGTATTATCCCTTAACAGCAACTCTCATGTAGAGGTGAATTATACCCTTAGTAAACGAGTCATAAATTTATTAAAGGGGGAGGCGTATTTCGATGTCACACCTGATCCTAATAGGCCATTTGAAGTGTATGCGGGGAATCGCATGATCAAGGCCGTAGGTACCGCTTTTTCGGTTTATCGTTTAAAAGATAATATTAAGGTGTTGGTCACTGAGGGGGAAGTTGAGCTTGCGATTATTGAGTCTACTTTGCTTGTTAAGCCCAAATCATCGTCTACAGACAGCGCCGCTTTTAAGCAACAGTTAGCGGCTAATCCGATAAATAACACAGTGACTGTTATTGCATCTTTGCAGGCAGGGCAAAGTATTTCCATCCCCATAAGTTCGAACAGCTTTGACATGCCAGTAGTGGAATATGCGCAAGGTGACTTAGTACGCAAGCTGTCTTGGTTAGATGGTCGATTGGTGTTTGCTGGAGAATCACTGGAAGAAGTGGTGGCCGAAGTGAGTCGACATACACCGTTATTAATTGAAGTGGCTGATCCCGGGCTTAGAAAATTGCGAATTGGAGGACAATTTCAAGTGGGAGAAACAGATGCGTTGTTTGATGTGTTAGAGTCAGGTTTTGGTATTAAAATTACTCGAGTAAATAAGGATCATGTGCAGTTAAATGCAAGGTAGTTTCATCGAACATATAAAAAATCTAAATTCGGGTGGCGGTTTTTCGTTATTCGTAAGTTATATCTCCCTAGGCGCTGTAAAAAAATTTTATTTGAAATTTTTTCAGTACTTGAAGGGAGTGTTGTGTTGTGGGTGTTTATTGATTTTTTCTGCGGTGGGTATTGCGAACGAACAAAAAGTGTATCAGTTCGACATACCACAACAATCGTTAGCAAAGTCACTCAATGAATTGTCAGACCATACTAAAACACTGGTGTTGTTCCCCTACGATTTAGTTGAAAAACGTCTAGGCAACGCAGTTAAAGGCCAACATACTCTAGTTCAAGCAATAGACCAATTGTTGCTTCATACAGGGTTGATTGGTGGTCTTTCTAAAAAAGAAGTGGTAATGATTAGTGAACTGCAGTCTTCGCCACGAAATGACACATATAATAATATTGGGAACGAAAGCATGAAAACAAAAAAAAGTATTTTAGCGACCGCAATAGCATTTTTATTTTCAGGGGTAACAGTCGTAGATAGTGCCTTGGCACAAGAAACAGAACAACAAAGCCAAGAAGAGCAAGCTGAAGTCATTTCTATCCTTGGGACACGTGGTGCACCTAGAACAGTCACTGATTCACCTGTGGCAATAGATGTATTTTCTGGCGAAGAATTCACTGCAAATGGTAATACCGCCGACATTACGGATAATCTTAAATCCCTTGTTCCATCTTTCACTGCGACACCCGCAACGGGAGACGGTAGTGCTTTTATCCGTCCCACTTCTTTGCGTGGCATGGCACCGGATCAAACTCTTATTCTAGTAAATGGTAAACGTCGTCACCGTTCTTCATTGGTACAATTTTTTGCACCTGCCGCCGGAAACGGTGCCCATGGGGTTGATATCGGCATGATCCCCAGTATTGCGCTTAAGAGTGTAGAAGTACTGAGAGACGGCGCAGCTGCGCAATATGGTTCGGATGCCATTGCTGGGGTAATGAACTTCCAACTAAAAGATGCTGACGAAGGTGGCAGTGTGGTTGCGCAATATGGTGAATTCTTTGAAGGCGAACAAAGCTGGATAGTCGGCGCAAATGCGGGTTTTGCTTTAGGTACTGACGGTTTTTTCAATATCAGCTTTGAGACCAATGATAATGAAGCACTTTCTCGTGGTATACAGCGTCCCAACGCGCAACAGTTGATTGATGACGGTGTGCAAGGTGTAGGTGCAGACTCGCCCTTTGGTGATGCTCCTTTTGTACAAACCTGGGGGCGTCCAGAAACCAGTGGTACACGTGTAGCCTTTAATTCGGGTTATGAAATAAATGATGCAATCGAGTTATATATGCACGGTGGGTATGCCGACACAGATGGTCGTTATCGTTTTTTCTATCGTAATCCTGGACACAGTACCTTAACTGATGTCACTAGCCTTCCCGCTGGATATACTCCTTTTCTTGATGGCGCACAAAAAGACTCCAGCTTAGTTGGAGGTTTGAAAGGTGAAACAAGTAACGAACTTACCTATAACTTTAGTGTTGGTATTGGTAAAAATGAACTGGCTTACTTTTTAAATAATACCGTCAATCCAGCCCTAGTAGTGAATGGCGATCCAGGTCAAAGAAATTTTGACATGGGCGGTTACGAGCAAGAAGAAGTGAATTTCAACGCTGACTTTGCAATGCCTCTGACCGATGACATCTTTCTAGGTTTCGGTGCTGAATGGCGTGAAGAGACTTTTACTACTGTGGCCGGCGAGTTAGCTGCTTATGAAAACGGCAGCCCTAGCGGTATGACTGCTGTCAGCTCACGTGAGGCCGGTGAATTCAGCCGCGACAACATCGCAATATATGTTGACGTAGAATATAATGTGTCAGACGATTTGTTGTTACAAACGGCCCTAAGATACGAAGATTTTTCAGATTTTGGTAATACTATTAACGGTAAATTCGCAGCCAGATATAACGTCTCAGATGACTTTGTGTTACGTGGTTCTATCTCTACTGGGTTTCATGCCCCCACACCAGGACAAGCTAATGTGAGTACTATCATCACGACTTTCGATGGTGCGACAGGCATGCAGGTTGAAGAAGGCTTATTCCCTGTTGATGATCCTTTAGCCATTGCCAATGGTGCTAGCCCCCTTACTGAAGAACAATCACAAAGTACTAGTTTTGGTTTTACTTATAGTGGTATGTCAGACAGTAACTTAGCCGTGGATTTTTACCAAACCAATGTGGATGACCGCATCTACCGAGTAGGTGATATAGGGCAACCAGATGGAAGCTCAGTGTCATTTTTCACCAATGCATTAGATGTCAAACATAGAGGCATGGATATAGTATTTACAACTAGTTTCGACTGGAGTAATAGTGCTTCCACTAAATTCACCTATGCGTTCAATCACAACACTGTGGATGTCACTAGACAATCATCTCTTGATGGGATTAACCCAGTAGTAAGTGACTCATCAGTCGAAGACATAGAGAATAACTATCCTGAAAATCGCTTCGTGGCCACAGCGGTGACTGACTTTGCTGATAACTATCAGGTGATGTTAAGGGCTAATTGGTATGGTGAGCACTATGATGAGCGCGGTACTATTAACGCTGAAGTGCAGCCTACTGCGAAAATTGATCCAGTATTTTTTCTTGATTTAGAGTTCAATTACTTTGCTACCGATGACTTAACCTTAACCGTTGGCGCAGCCAATATTTTTGATACCTTTGTTAACGAAATCGGTGAAGAAAATGCCAACCGTTTAAGTGTGGGTCTACAGTATCCGCGCAGAACCCCTGCTAACTACGAAGGTGGTTCTTGGTACTTAAGAGCTAAATACCAGTTCTAACCTCTAGAAAATAAGCCTCAGGCCAACACATGGCCTGAGGCTTCATATCTTCACCTATAAACTTCCGTCCCAAACGACTTATTTTAATCGTAAGATATAAAATATCTGATGCCAGCTTGTCTGCTGGATTTACGGCCATTGGAATGATTTTATTGACTCCAGCTAAATCACTTTGCAGCTATAGGTACTGAGGTTTCAGTTTGCCTGCTCTTTCAAGTATTGATGCCGTTTT
>QIJM01000566.1 GCA_003232445.1 Paraglaciecola arctica | reverse complement strand
CCAGCGGAGTCAATCGAAACGACTTGTATGTGAACAGTAAAACCAATGCGCCAACAATGGCTGGGATAACCTCAAGAAACCAGGTGAAGTGATCTTTTGGATTAATCCCGGACCATACTAAAACCACAAAAAAGATAGCAATCCAAAGATACTTGATTTTTACATCCTCTCCATCACGCGCGTCGGACTGGGCTGCATTGTTATAACTCTGCTTGCGCATCTGCGACTTTCCGTCTGATTTCATCAGCCAATATTTGAGCATTACGCATACTTTCCTGGACATGTTCCCAGTTAGACCAGTGTTGCGCCCAAGTTTCTTCGCCAACAATTGCCTCAAATTTTACAATCGTGGGAGGAAAGCACCCCTGTCTTACCAAATCCCCCCTCGCCGAAAAAAAGCTGTTTTCATAGCACCTCAGAAATCCTGACCACCGGGCTTGTCCGACAAACGGTTCAGATTGTGGTTCGCTGCGCTCTCACAATATAACCTTATTCGTTAGGAATATTATGCATTGGCATTAACTCTTCCATTTTGAATCGGTTTGCTATAATGCAAGCCAAACTCAACTTTGAAGTCTGTGGCCATTACTTTAGGAACTAATTTCCCTTCTTTTTTAGGTAGCTCGACAATGCCATATTTTTCTAGCGTTTTAAGAGTTCTTGATAAATTAGATTTTTTTCTATCACTAAGCTTTTCAAGCTCAGCTAGAGACCTGGGTTTATATTCAATAATTACTTTTAATAAATTTTGATTGTCACTGCTAAGCACTTGAGACATAGAGCTCAATGACTCGAACCATATTTTTGGCTCGTCTCTGCGTGGTTTATACTCTCCTTTTGCTATTGCAATTGTTCTCTTAGCATAGTCTTCCCTAGAAATAATTCCCACTTTCATAACTTTAGTAATCATAATTTTTACCTCTAAGAATTTCCTACAATTTTATTAACATCATTCCAAAAATCTTCTAGAAGCTCACCAGCACTTTTAAATTCATAAGTGTTGACTTTGTTTTTTTCATGCTTGTGATCCCACTCAGTTTTCTTTGCTTTAAATTTTGTTTTGTTAGGCTTAACTCCATGTGCATTATCATAGCCAATTATTCTTGTATTATTTTTATCATGTAAAGTTAGTGAGTATTTTATTCCGTGTGGAATTTTTGCATTTGAAGCCACTTGTTTCGCTTCAATTTTTGTCCAATAGCCATTATCCATGGGGAAAATCTCTCCATTTAACTCTAAGAGATATTTCAAACCAAGCTTATTGCCTTTTAAATCAGTCATTTAAATGCTTGATTTCGGGTTATCATTGGATGATAACAGAAGTATAGCAGACTTTATTGGGGATTCCTAACGCCTTCATCAGCAGCAGGCGAAAGGGGCGCGACTTTTTGCGGCAGCAAAAATCTTGACCCTTTTGACTGCCGCTGTATGAACTTGATACTTACGATAGAGGACGACCTCGAACTTTATAAACAATAAAGTTTACCAGGCCAAACAATAATATAATGACTATAAACTGCGCACAGATTAAAGTAAAAAAATACATTTCATCCCATCGATTAATACGAGATATATTTGGATTATCTGGTGAATAATAAACACCAACCTTTTCACCTACGTTCCATCGAGGAATCCCTAATGCTCGGCCTTCCGCAGTATACTTAGATGAGCCAACAGTAAAATTCACCAGTGCCTGAGTATTGCTAGATTCTTTTATTCCATTACTTGTAATTGATGAGGAGCTCTCACTTCCAAGCCCAGAAACAACACCGGTAGTTAAATTCATGCCCTTAATAAACGACGATTCTTCTGTGTAAAAATAAACCGCTGTTATGATCAAGGCAATGAATATTACTAAAGCAGGTATGTAACGTGGTGCCATGAGTTTATCCTTATTTGTATAACGTCACCCATAACCGGGATTTTACTGCGTGGTTTGCTTGTGCTAGCTTTTTCAGCACAGGCAAACCACGCGGTAAAATGTCCGTGTTGATGGGCCTTGTATGCGCACCTAAGCTATCCTTATGATTTTTAGATTGCATTAAAACCACCTTTACAAAACCATTCATTATCCGCCATGGCCCTATACATAGCAGTTTGCCATGCATTATTATGATTAATTTTACGAGATTGGAAGCCTTCTAATAAATGTTCACGGACATTTTTGGCGCTTGATTTTTCTAAAATATTATTTAGTTGGGAGCGGATGTTTGCTAGTTCAGTACCTGCCTGTGAAATATATAATGAGCTAAGACCATAAGTTTCGTAATGTGTTTTTATACGTGAATTCAGTGCGTCACTCCAATCTTCTACCTCCTTCACAAAGAACCTAATAGAAACAGGCACATCTTCAATGACCTCAGCAAATAGCCATTGGTCTGCCGTTACATCATCATAATATGGATGCAACGTCTGCTCTTCAGTAGTTTTTGGAACTACACTTAGCTTCAATTTATTACAGTCACTACATGCTGGAACGAGGTTGAATGGAACAACAGCTAATGATGGAAAATGAGCTTTTGGCAAATAGTGGTCAAGTGTCGATACTGTTCTATGGCCACAAAGTGGACATATTGCATGAGGCGCAGATGATTTTAGTTTCTCGTAAAAAGGCCTACCAGGTGTTCCAGTTTTAGCCATGCGATTTGTATATACTTTTTCCATCTCATTTTTTGTAACAATCCCTGCTATGTTGTCATGCTCATCTAAATGGTAGAAGCTTTTATCTATTCCATTCTGATCAAATTCTTCTGCTGCTTCATTCACATTCTCAGCAACTGAGTTCAGTCTGTTTTTTAAATTTACATTTTTTACACGGCTAATGCATGTTAAAAACACGTCTTTTGGATCATCATCTGGTTTTTTTATTACTCTCATAGTCATTGTTCTTCTTGATGCCGTTCTGCAATGAGGCCTCGCAAAATACCCCTTGCTTCTGATCCTAAATTATTGCCAAAATACTGAACGATACCTTGAAAACTATCTTGATTCTCCTGTGCTTCTTTCAGCAATCTGTGGTATCCGGACTCAGTCACTTCTAGCCCAAATATTTCACGCGTGAGTATGCCTACATTCTCGCCAAATGTTTCTAACTCTGGTCTTTCTGCATTTGCTTGCAGCCCTGTTCGACGAAGCTTCCAAACACAATTTTTCGGCACCTCCTGAACAATAACCGGTGAATGAGTTGCGATAATTGCCACCCCATTTCTATGTGTCAATAGGTCTGACAAAGCCCTAATAAATGCTGATAATAACGGAGGATGAAGATGCCCTTCTGGCTCATCAATTAGCACTAGGGTTTTCTCTTCAACTTTTTCGACTAGCTTGGTTATAGTCAGTAGTACGATGCCGTGCCCTGAACTCATTTTCTTGTACAAGGATCTACAGGTTTCTTCTAACTCATCTTTATCACAAGAAGAAACAACATCGCTCAGTGAAATTTCTCTAAAAAGTGGATCAGACTCTAAATCTTTTATTGCAATGTTCCAGCGTTCTATTTTACCTTGGGAAACACATGCCATTAAGCTCTTAACAAATTCATTAGTAAGCATTTCATGGCTCATTGGTGTGCCGCGTTTGCCACCTCGGTTGGAAGAACGTTTTAATCCCACATATGAGTAACGTATACCTTTTGTTTTATCTTTTTGCTCAGGATAAGGCTCAAACGGATCAAATGCACTAAAGGCGACAGAAACAACACCTGCAAATAAGTTCTCGTTATTCTGCTCACCAAAAATATCTGGTAAATCTGAAAATTTACTATTGGACTCAATCAATCCTGTTTCTTCGTCTTGAACAAGTGTTTTTACCATGTCGTTTAGTAAGTGAGTTTTCCCTACACCATTACGACCAATCAAGACATGAATATTCGTAGGAGGATTTGATTCAGGATCAACAGAGAATTCAAGCTTTAGTCCCGCTGTTTTTCGCCCCTGCGGTATATCATAATGAAAATTATAATTTGTTAGTAAAGAGCCTCCTTCTAATAGTCTTTTGAATTGTCCATTTATCGAAGATATGCTTATACTTCGCAACAAAGAAGTTTTTGTTACTTCTTCTTCTAGCGCTCTTTCTAATAATTCTTGATTCTGAACGACATCATTTAGCCGAGTAAGAATTTCTACCTTAATATTGTCATCAAGCTTATTTATGTTTTGATAGTATTCTGAACCTTGTCCGAGCGAAAAATACTTATCTTCAAGCCGACGAAAACTCTTTGGGATTTCTGTTTTTGAACCAGACTCTTGACCGAAATAGCCTATTTTTATACCGCCAATATCGTGCTTGACACCTTTATCATCAAAAATTGTCAGAGAATATAAAGTTTTAAAGGTGAAATCATCCCAGTTATCCTCTTTTAAATAGGCGACAAGCCTACCTTGATCTGGCACCCAGGTTGATCTGGAAATATGCTTGAATTGTAGTTTCATGTATCAGGTTCCGTTTCGCGCATAACGTTTTGCTCACCTGCCTATTTTGTCGGCCTTTCATTTATGCTATTCAAGCATAAATGAAAGGCCGACAAAATAGGTCAGGTGCA
>QIJM01000562.1 GCA_003232445.1 Paraglaciecola arctica | reverse complement strand
AATTGTATATATCATAATAAATTCATTGATTAGCTTAGGCATTTAATGAGTATTCCAATACTGACCTACCACAGCATGAATATTACTAATAATACTTATTCAGGCAATGATCATGTGGCTTTGGCTGCTGATCTGCAAATGATTGGTGATCTTGGGTTTCGGGTTATTTCATTGAGACAGCTTGTTGACTGGCATACTGGTTATTTAAGCGATGACCAAATGATTAACAGTCTGGTAATTACTATGGATGATGGTGCCTGGTTTGATTATTACGACTTGGTTCATCCAGTTTGTGGTATGCAACGTAGTATGTTTAATATAATCCGGGACTTTAACAAAACTGTCAGCACAAATAAGAGGGTACAGGCAACTAGTTTTGTAATTGCTTCGCCTGAGGCTAGGCTATCCTTGGATAAAAGTTGCATGGTTGGTCAAGGCTGGTGGAATGATCAGTGGTGGAGCGATTCTGTAGCATCTGAGATTATGAACATTGAATGCCATAGCTGGGATCATGTACACCCCATGCTTGAACATGTATCTCAATGCAACCAGGTTAAGGGTGATTTTCGTTTTATAAATAATTACTCAGACGCCGATGTTCAGTTTGCGAAAGCCGGTCAATACATTGGTCAGATACTAGGGCGTCGCCCAGATTTTTTCGCCTATCCCTATGGAGAGGTGAGTGACTATGTGGTTAACCAGTATTTGCCAACATGCGTATCAGAACATGGGTATCTGGCTGCTTTCACAACCCAGGCAAAAGCTGTGACAAAAGAGGATAACATTTGGGCTTTGCCGCGATATGTTTGTGGGCGGGACTGGAATAGTAAGGATGGCTTACGGGAGCTTCTAATCAGTTGTTTAGAATGACCCTAGGGCGTGAACCTTCTCAATTAGTTCGACTCTTTGGCTTTCACTAACAGGCTTATGAAAGTGCGCGATTAAATGTTGGTGTTGAGTGGGCACAAAGCCTGCTTTTAAATCGACCTCGTAGGCGCGCTTGTCCCCGGCATAGCCAAAAAACGCTTCACATTGGTCCTTAAAATGATCGAATCCAAATTTAAGTACATGATAAAAAATACCACCGGAATCACGGATGCTTGAAGATAAAGCATTATCCATATGCGCGAATACTTTGCCATCAGTCATACCACCACCTACAAGAATCACCTCATCGTATGGGTGGTAGTGGACATAGCATAAGGGCATAAATGTTGAACTGTCTTTACGGAAAAAACAAACAACAGAATGTCCATAATCAGGTGCAGAGCCCCCAAATTTCCTGCCGAACAAATCGTTGACATAGTAAGCGCCATCAGTGACCGAGGTGATGAGTAGGCTGTCAAAAGGTCGGGGTAATGATTTCATCTACATTGCCATTTTGGTTAACAGGACACTTTATTAATTATAGCAAGAATAACTAGACAGTCGTGCTTACAATATTGCTAGGCGCATTGACTCATACTAAATAACCCTACGGAGATTTAAAACAGTACCGTTGACTCATGGGCTCCTCTATTAATTCAATGAACGCGCATCTTGAGTCCAAAATTAATAGAGGTGCCCTTAAATTGTGAGCGCCCATAAAGGCAGTATTAAGCTACATAATAGAGCGCATGTCGGTGCTCTGGTCGAAGTCCATTTTCCGCTGCAAGCCTGAGCTAAACTTATCCAAGCAGCGTTCTCCCAGGTATCGATTGCAGTAACTGTCGAGTATATTCCTGCTGCGGGTTTTCGAACAACTCTTGACCGCTTCCCTATTCTACAATTTCACCTTGGTACAACACCACAATGCGATCGGCAATGTGCTTCACTACCGCCAAGTCGTGGGATACAAACAACATGGTCAAGCCATATTCTTTACCTAAATCGAGCATCAAATCCAGTATTTGTGCCTGAATAGTCACATCAAGTGCAGATACCGGCTCATCTGCAACAATGAATTTAGGCGAAGTTGCAAGGGCTCTGCCAATGGCGATGCGCTGACGTTGCCCACCTGAAAATTCATGCGGGTATTTGCGCACATATTGTCGACCCAGGTACTGCATAAGCAGCGACACAGAGTTATTTTGGTCTGGCGTGGCCAACAAATGAACATGGTTGGTCATAAATACCCAGCCATGAACATGTACGCTGAATAACGTGAACCGGAATCCCAGCCGGGCAGAATCTTCGAGGTCTTGGCACCAAACCAACTCCATTTCATTAGACATAACCATAGTCCAATAGTTTGAATTGCTATGATTGACCATTAAAATGGTCACTAACCCCCTTATGACTGCCAAAATAGCCATTCAGTTTGACTCAACACAAGTATACTGTTAATTTTGACCATAGTAATGGTCATTAAACACCTTAATGACCACTAAACTAGACATTTGGAAAACTCACCATGACAAAGCAAAGAACTTATTCAAAGTATGCCTTGGAAGCTGTCACCTTGCTTGGAGAGCAGATCAAGCTTGGGCGTAAACAGCGTAAATGGAGCGAAAAAAATTTGTCGGAGCGTGCTGGCATTTCCAGAGCAACCTTACAGAAAATTGAAAATGGCGAGATGAATTCTGCTATCGGCCTATTTTTTGAGGTCGCTACACTCGTGGGAATAAATCTGTTCGAACATGATAATTTTCCCCTTTCACGTCAAATAGAACAAACAAAAGATAAAATTGCCTTGCTGCCTAAACGTATCAAGTCAAAAACAAAGGTGGTGCATGATGACTTCTGATAATCAATACAGTGAAGCTTATGTCTGGATATGGCTGCCGCATGAAACCGAACCTGTTGTAGCAGGAAAGCTGGAAACCGATAACGGCAATCTTTTGTTTAACTATGGTAAAAGTTATCTTGAAGGGGTTAACGATATAAAACCAGCCATCCCTATTTACGAGCCGGAGCTGCCTTTAAAGGCCGGAACGCTACCCCTTCTTGATGGGTTGAGTATACCCGGCTGCATTCGTGACGGTGCGCCTGATGCTTGGGGACGGCGCGTAATTATCAATAAAAAACTAGGAATGAAAAGCGCGGATACAGATACAACTGTCCTTGATGAACTGACTTATTTATTAGAGTCAGGTTCTGATCGTATCGGCGCACTAGATTTTCAACACTCACCCTCCCACTATGAACCACGTAGCGCGACCAATGTTGCTTTAGAAGAACTATTGGATTCTGCGGCTCGTGTTGAAAAAGGTGTTCCGCTCACCCCTGAACTTGATATTGCCTTGTATCACGGCACAGCCATTGGCGGTGCAAGACCGAAAGCTCTAGTTGAAAATAATGATAGAAAATACGTTGCCAAATTTTCTTCCAGCACTGACATATACAGTGTAGTAAAAGCTGAATTTATCGCCATGAAATTGGCCGATATTGTTGGCCTTAATGTTGCGCCCGTTAAACTGGAAACCGCAGCAAATCGAGATGTATTACTTGTGGAACGATTTGACCGTGAGAAAACCAAGCGGGGGTGGGCTCGTAAATCAATGGTTTCCGCACTCACTCTCTTTGCCCTTGATGACATGATGGCACGTTATGCGAGCTATGAGACTTTAGCTGAAATTATTCGTTATCGTTTTACCGATCCAAAAGACACACTGATAGAATTATTCTCTCGCCTTACCTTCAATATTCTTTGTGGCAATACGGATGACCATGCCCGTAATCACGCGGCTTTTTGGAATGGAAAAGATTTAAGCCTAACACCCGCATATGATATATGCCCTCAAGGGCGTTCTGGCAATGAGGCTTCACATGCAATGTTAATATCAGGCAATAATAATCTAAGCCAATTAAAAACATGCCTAGAGGCTGCACACTCCTTCCATATTTCTGCACAAGGTGCTCGCGCAATTTTTGAACAACAAAAGGAAGCTATAGAAACTAACTGGGGTTCGGTATGTGACGAAGCCCAGCTTAGCGTAATCGATAGAAAATTATTTTGGAGACGGCAATTCTTAAATCCATACTCTATGGAAGAATAACGGTAATCGTGAAAATCATTATCGTGTGTGAATTTTGATTGTGGGTCATTCTATTCCGAAATGCGAAAAGCGACTATTTTCAACGTATTAAGAAAAGGAACTTTAGCAAATGAACCAGAAAAAAGATCACTTTCACCTGTCCAAATCCGAGCGGCATCAAATTTATCTTATGCTTGGCAAGAAGAAATCAGTTTGCCGTATTGCTCAATGTTGATTATGTGGCTGTCCTTGGTTTTTCCACTTGATTTTTCCAAACCAACTCCATTTCATTAAACTATAACCATAGTTCAATAATTCGGGGATGCGGTCAATAGGCATAGCGTCACAATCTTAGTAGGTAAAATACAACAACAAGCGTAGGTTTACTCTGGCACTTTACTCTGACCCCTTCAATCAACCAAGCAGTGCTCTACCGGGTATCGATTGCAACAGCTGTCGGGTATATTCCTGCTGCGGGTTTTCGAACAAATCCTTACCGCTGCCCTGTTCCACAATTTCACCTTTGTACAACACCACAATGCGGTCAGCAATGTGTTTTACCACCGCCAGATCGTGGGATACAAACAGCATGGTTAGGCCATA
>QIJM01000503.1 GCA_003232445.1 Paraglaciecola arctica | reverse complement strand
AAACAGTAGAATTTGCATAAGTATATCTTCAGACATCCATTGAAAATTTTTGTCCATCTGATAAAGCAGTTCTTGGTGAAATTCTTTATGAATAGAGTCAGATATTTCCAGTGCCTCATTTGTCAAAGATTTAATACAAATAGCACTGTGCTCACCACTTGATGCTTCAGGCTTTGCGCTGAGTTTAGCTAGCAAAAACTCACTATTGTACCAAAACTTTAGGATGTCAGTATTGCAACCAAAAGACGCGGTTAAGAACTTAATATGTTGCTGTCTCGCCTGTTGTTCTACGTAGTCAATTAATTGTTTTCCAAGTCCTTTTCGCTGATGTTCAGGAACGATAGCAATTCTGCTAATACGCCACTGTCGAGCTAACAGGAAGGAGGTGACGTTATAGGATGACGCAATGTTTTGCGCAACTAAATGTCCCTTTACACGCCTGATACAATCAGCAATATTATCGGCAAGTTCACTAAAGCAATCCCCTCCTTCTTCGACTATTTGAGCCACACCAAGTAAAGTGGTACCTCTGGTCAATATAAAACATTCTATTTCAGGAGCGTCTAATAAACGTTGCAAATCATCTTGACTGGTTTGGTAGTGGGCGTCGATTAATAACCTAAATAGACCTGCTAGTAATTTTTTGTCGTTGAATAATTGTACTTTTGAGACGTGCCGACAGCTAATGGGTTGCTTCACTGACTCAATATTTTCAATACCATGTTGCACATTGTGAAACATGGTATTGAACCAGAATTGTTCTAATGTGTCGTGTTGATACCAGCGTATCGGTTGTAACATATGGAGCCTTTTGAAACTGGGTTTTAGTTGTGAGAGTTGCTTTATAAAGCGGATTTCAAAACCACGACCACTGCCTTCATAGCCATGTACTGTGGAGCTGAACACAATTCGAGGGAATTTATTGGCTAGTTTAATTAATATATGGATAGGCAGAGAGGCTGCTTCATCTACTAACACAAGATTTATACTTTCTTGACTGTTGAGTAATTGATCTACCGCTTTAAAACCCAGAGTGTTACCTCGATAAGTGATATTATTTTTAGTGGCACTTGCCATCGGTAACATCCGCTGGGCGTGATTAAATATCTGTTCGGTGTTGCTTAAATGTAATGCAGTTACCCAAATAGTTTTTGTGCCTTGAGTCATTAATTTGGCCGCCGCTAGTCCTAAGGCTGATGATTTTCCTCTGCCTCTATCCGCAGTTAATACTAAAGGTCTATTTCTATGTCCTTGAGCTACCTTACAAATGCTTTTTACGGCCGTTTCTTGCTCGCAATAACGTTCTTTTTCTAAATTATCTTCTACGAAAAATGCCTTAGCAGAAAATTTGTCAGCGGATAACATTGCAACGGTACTATCTTCGTCAAAGGAAGATATTAAGTGTTGAATAAAAAGACTGTTTAGATTTTTGGGGTGGTAACCATAAGAAATTCGATTGATTTGTTCAGGATCAGCATAGTTTGGCCATTCAGATAATTCAGGACACAGAATAACCATTAATCCATGCGCTTTTATTGTGCCACTTAACGCCATAGCTGCGTTGGCTCTAAATCCACTAAAGCAGTTTAATACCACCCAGTCATATTCGTGCCCTAATTTGGTTCGGTAGTCTTTTATACTTATGTTTTGATATTCAGCTTGAGTGTCTCCGACCCATAAAATACTTTGTATGTCGTTATTACCTATTAAGGTAACAGCAGCGTTTTTTGTCCATTCCTCTTGACCTGTTATGACCAACAATTGTCTATGACATAACGTTGACTGACGTTGTTCAAACCAATGAAATAGCTGCTTAGGTAAATTCACAAAAAATTCTTATTTAAGACGTTTGAATATTGCTTGCTAGTGTAAGCAAACTTATTCAAGAATACGAATGTGGTTTACCCAAGAAGACGCTTTCTTTTCCAATTACAAAATAGTTAACCTGAACGTTGTGAAATAAATACTATTTTGCTCTTACAAATTACTATTCATCTATTGCGAAGCTTTATTTGCCTGTTACACTGCCCATGCTTAATACGAGATAATTAAACGCTCTGTATTTAGCAACCAAGGGGAGCCTTTTGGCTGAGATTTGAGTAAACACTCATAACCCTTATACCTGATCCGGATAATGCCGGCGTAGGAATGGTCAGACACTTATCCCCATTTACCTGCCGTACAGCCGGATCTTTTCAAGCAATAATGAAGAGATCCTTTTAAATGAAATTTAGTAAAAAGCCACTGGCTAGTTTAATAAGTTTATGTTTAATAAGTTTATTAATCAGTACTTATGTATCTGCGCAAAACACTGATGATCAACTTTCTGAACAAAATGAGTTGGAACGTATTATTGTGCGAGGTGCGTTGTCTGCAACGCTTTTGGCTGAAATGGCTACCAGCATCTCTGTATTAGATGAGCAAGCAATACAACAGCGCCAAGCCCAACATCTTGAAGACATTTTGAATCGCGCCGCTAACGTAAACTTTGCTAGTGGTGCTAGCCGTGGGCGCTTCGTGCAAATTCGTGGCATTGGTGAACGCAGCCAGTTTACCGACTCAATCAATCCTTCTGTTGGTTATCTGGTTGACGGTATCAATTATTCTGGCTTGCTCGCCGGGGCGAGTACGTTTGATATCGAACAAGTTGAAATATTTAAAGGCCCTAACAGTGCACGTTTTGGTGCAGACGGCCTTGCTGGCATGATCAATGTGCTGAGCAAAGATGCATCAGACCAAACCAGCATTGACGCCCAATTTGGTGTCGCAAATTATGGTAGCTGGCAAATGGGAGCCGCAGTAGGCGGTGGATTAAGCGACACTGTTGATTATCGTTTATCGGTTCACCAAAATACCAGCGATGGCTTTGTAGAAAATACTTGGCTAGGACTTGACGATACCAATGGTGTGGACGAGTTAACAGCTCGCGCTAAACTAAATTGGCAGGCAACTGACAACCTATCTATTAAAACAGTCATTCATTTGATAGATGTTGATAATGGTTATGACGCTTTTTCACTTAACAGAGATAGAACCACCTTATCTGACGAGCCTGGCTTTGACACACAAGAGAGTAAAGCTATTGGCTTTACCATGGATTACCAAGCTTTAGATTGGGCTAATGTGCAGCTTCAGAGTAGTTTTATGCAAGCTGATTTAGCTTATGGTTATGATGAAGATTGGAGTTATGTGGGAATTTCGCCTTATGATCCTGTTAATGATCCAGATGGAGATTTTGCTGAGTACTCATCTACCGATTATTATTTCCGTGAGCGTGAAGACAGCACAATTCAAGCAAAACTAAGCAGCAAAAATGATAAAGATAATACTTGGGTAGTCGGATTTTATTTTGCAGACAAAACAGAAGACTTAATCCGCGAATATACTTGGTTAGCGTCGCCGTTTAAAAGTCAGGTGGATCGTGTAGACAGTGCATTATTTGCTCAATATAAACATGTGTTGTCAGATGATCAATGGATTACCACAAGTTTGCGTTTAGCCTCCCAAACTCTTGATTATGATGACTCCAATATGATCAATGAAAGCATTGAGCATAGTGATTGGGGAGCTGAAATTAGCTATCACCAAAAAGTCGGCGACAACAGCATGCTTTACCTCAGTCTACTGCGCAGTTATAAAATGGGCGGGGTAAATGGCCAAGCACTAGGTAAGATTGACGACCAAGACATTGCTGAATTCAGACAAGATTTACTCGACAACGCGATTTTTGATGCTGAATCTTTAATAGGCATTGAATTTGGGATAAAAGGTGCTAATCAAGACGGAAGTTTAATTTTGGATTTTACCACCTTTTATCAAAAACGTGACGATGTACAATATAAAAATTCTATTGTAAGCGATCAATCTTTTGTTGATTTTTATAACAATGCCGCAGATGGGAAAAACTACGGTATTGAAGTCAGCTTAAATTACATAATGTTTGATAGCGTGGATACATTTGTTAATATTGGTTACCTAAAAACTGAAATTAACGGCATTACTCGTCAGGACGGTAGCTCTATTGATAAGCGCGAGCAAGCCCATGCGCCCACTTATCATGTCAATGCCGGTTTAAATTGGCGCGTTACCGATAATCTTAATTGGTTAATTGAATTTGATGCCAAAGATGAGTTCTTTTATTCGTTTAGTCACGATCAACAGTCAGACAATATTTTCATCGCTCATACTAGCCTCGATTACCAGATAGAAAATTGGCACGTTAGTTTGTATGCTCGAAACTTGTTCGATAAGCAATATGCTAATCGTGGTTTCTATTTTGGCAACGATCCACGAGATGGGTATGAAGTGCACCTGTATGAACAGTTTGGTGAGCCTCGCCGTGTAGGCATCAACTTTAAATATCAGTATTAAGCACGATATATCAAGCCGGTGCTGAGCTGTCACTCCCGCTTTTATTATAAGGAGCCAATATGAAATTAGTCGCTGAGATATCAATGTATCAGGCGTTTATTGACCGTTTAAATACTTATGAAAGCATAAAGGTTGTGACAACTGCCACAAGTACAACGGTAAGTGGTGAGTATCTGCCCACTATGCAGCTGTTAGCTGAAGAAATGCAACGTAGTCACGAAAAAGTGGGGCAGGCGATATTTGTCTGCAAATTTTTAAATGGTGACAAAATGAGTACTGATATTTAATGGAAAGTTTTCTAGCGCAACTAGCCGCTACATCTTGGCTAGAGGGTATTGCGGTTGTTTTAGCTCTGGCTTACGTATGGTTGGCGGCTAGACAAAATATATGGTGTTGGCCATGTGCTTTGGTGAGCACTGGAATTTACACATGGCTGTTTTGGAACGTGTCTTTACCTTTTCATACGGGACTCAATTTCTACTATTTAATGATGGCTATTTATGGCTTGATAAAGTGGCGCGATAGAAATGCCGATACTTTGTTTGTGCAAAGCTGGCCAATATCCCAGCATGTGATTTGTATTGCAGTGCTGACTATTGGAGCCCTAATATTAAGTCACTTTGCTAGCACTGTGTTGGATGCAAACTATATACATTTAGATGCATTTATAACGGTTTTCAGTGTTTTCACAACCGTGCTTGTGGCGCATAAAGTGCGAGAGAATTGGTTGTACTGGATTGTCATTAACCTATTTGCTGCCTACCTTTACTTTGCCAAAGATTTGGCATTAACAGGGATATTGTTTTTATGTTACACCGGCTTTGCGGTATATGGATTTATTCAATGGCGTATAGAACCCGTTAATGTAGAAGGTCAAGCAGAGACCGTATGAACGACTTAAAGGTTAAGATGGAGGCCGAGCTAGAAAATTTGGATTTTATCCATTCAGACTTTCATCTCAAAATTTTTAACGGGGGGATTATAAACAGCAGTTATCGCCTTGAAACACCCAACAAAAGCTATTTTGTTAAAACGTTTGAGTCAGATAAAGTTGCGTTATTAGATAGAAAAAAACTCTTCGATATTCAACTGGCACTAGCGGATAAGGGGCTAGCAGTGCAGCCAATCTATCTGTCAAAGTCACGTGATTTTCAAATTGATCAATGGCTTGATTTTCCTACCTTAGATCAGGCAGATATACCTGACTTAGCCATCACCAAAAGCTTAGCGTCTGCATTATCAATAGTACATAACACTAAGATAAATGCCCCAGAGTTAAATTTACCCCGTCAATGGCAACATTATATGAGTTTGATTGATGTGCCAGTTTCAGCCTCAGAACAGCAAACTCTCGATAGTTATGCGGCTATATGGCATCAAGCCTGCTCAACTAAATCCGTATTTTGTCATAATGATTTGTCCTCACATCATGTTACTTATGCTCATCCAAGCAAAGTTTTGGATTGGGAATACTGCGCTATCTCTTGCCCATATTTTGATTTGGCATCATGCGTGGCAGTTAATGGCTTTGGTACCGCAGACGAAGCTAGCTTATATACATTTTACGCGCAGTATAGTGAACAACGATTATCAGAAGTAATTGCCAAAGTAACCATGATGAAACCCCTAGTCGAACTAACCAATAGGCTTTGGTATCAAGCTGCTCACAAGTCAACTTAAGTCGCCAGAAGGGAACGGCTGGGGTACTCTATTTCTTCGTTACGCCTCAGTCATTGACGGTTTCTTTTTCGACTGCAGGAGGTAGAGCAATGCAGGGAGAAATTACCGAGAATTGAAGTGCCCAGTCGTTCTGAAACGTGTATTTTGAGGTGGCTTGGGCATATCTTATTAAATGTGCAGTGTTCGTCAGATGCCTATAGTAAAAGCAAAATCACTTTACCTTTTGTTTACCGTCAGGTCAGCAGGGGTGTAGTTCCAATTGGTAGAACAGCGGTCTCCAAAACCGATGGTTGGGGGTTCGAATCCCTCCACCCCTGCCAACTTTTCTTAAAATGGCTTTTTTAGACGCGACTTTCTTAAACGCTACGTGTAAAAATTAAATTTATGCTAATCTGTTGAAATGGAAAATATCTCTCACCTCGTATTAAGTGATTATCAACGTGCCATTTTGAATGAAATGGGCATATCCTCATGGCAGTTAGCTGATGAAGAACAAACGCAAGCAAAGGCCGAGAGCCAAACCGTTGAAGCCGTTGCTACATCATCTAAAGTCATACCCAAAGAAGATGCCCTAGCCAAGTTAAAACAACTCAAAGTACAAACACAAACAAGTAAAGCCACAGATTCGGTGTTAGTGACATTTTTGCAAAGCGATAGCAAACTTCAAATATTTACCGATGTATTAATAGCGTTAGGCTTAGAGGCGAATCAGCAAAAATATATTTCAACCGATCAACTAAGTCTTTATTCAGATTATCCCCTGAGTTGGACACAAGGCGAAAAGGTTAACTTGAAGCATAAGCAACTTATTACGCCAACTTTAGCTGAGTTACAGCACTCAGATAACAAAAAACAACTTTGGCAGCAATTACAAAGCACCTTATCCCTGGCAAAAAATTAACTAAATAGCGGACGTACTAAGTTCGATGAAGCCACAGTTTTCCCCTTTAAACGCCCAAAATAGTGAAATCTGTTTTGAGCTGCATAAACAAGGACAGTTCTCACCTTGGTCCCGTAAGATATTTGAAGATTGTTTAACTAAACCCTATTTTGCTTATTCACTCAAACAAGACGAACAGCTCTTAGGTTATTACATTGGCATGACAGTCCTAGATGAAGTGACATTGATGGATATAGTGGTCAGCGCTGAACATCAAGGTAAGGGTTTAGGTCAATCCTTATTGCAACACTTAATGGATCAATGCAACCAAAATAACATTCAACAAATTTGGCTAGAGGTGCGTGAGTCTAACGCTGCTGCAATCAACCTTTATGACAATGCCGGTTTCATTTTGGTCGAACAGCGAGTGAATTATTACCCTAGTGAAAAAGGTAAAGAAGATGCATTGATTATGTGTTGTTATCTAGGATAGAAGTGGTGTATTCAGAAGCAAATAACGAGGAATTTATTAATAGATGGGGATAGGGGATATAATACCAATCCCTCCTAACAATTAGCCACTCAGAGAGCACCAGCGACTTTCAATCGAGGCGTAGCTGAAGGAATCCGCTCCCTTTCAAAGGGCTAGAACGAAGAGTGAAAGTCGCTGGTGCTCTCCCTTCGGGCGAGGTTTAAAGGCATCTACTCTGCGTTGCCTGAACTCAAAATAGGTCAACTATTCTTCCATTCAAGCGCCTTGATTAGGTGCCTTTAAATCTCGCTGAGTGGCTAATTGTTAGGATGGATTGGTATAAGCCCCCAAGTAAAATTTAACGACGTGCAGCAATTACATTTAGATTGTTAGCAGTGTCTTGACGATCAACGGCTAATTTTACAAACTTAGATGAGTTGTAGTTACAGCCCACACACATAGCGATAAATTGGTTCATACTCGGCGCACCGACATTTTTTTCCCAATTTTCGTAAGTTTTACGAGTCTTCACGTTAGCAAGTTTTGCCATTTTAACTGTTGTTAACCCAGCATCAATACGCATTTTTCTTAAATCAGCACCATTAATATACATCTTTATTTCCCCTTATTATTGTTGAAACAACAGCAGAGTAGTGGATGAGTTTTATTATAATCTCTACTTTCATTCTCGACGTTAAGAGTACAAATAAAAATGTGGATTTGACTCCACGGGGTGAAATAATTGCACTTGATTGGTAAGTTTCTGATCCGTAAAGTTAAAAAGTAATTACTATCAAATTGATTATCTCAATTTAATTCGCCTATTAAGGCGAATTAAATATTTGAACTATAGTTTACCACTTAACTAAATCTAATCAGAGGAGGGAACTGTTTACTACCAGCGGCTAAAAGCTGAGGAGGGAACTGTTTACTACCAGCGGCTAAAAGCTGAGGAGGGAACTGTTTACT
>QIJM01000467.1 GCA_003232445.1 Paraglaciecola arctica | reverse complement strand
TATGCTTCATACTCAGTAAATCTTGACCGTCAGCAGGCAATGGCGTTATCAATTTATCATTCGCCAACAAACGGTAAATACACTCTACTTTTTCTTTTGCAGAGTCTGTTGCAGAGAAAGTTTTAAATCCTCTATTTTTGGCATATGCCTCGCCAACCACTAAGGCTTTTTTCAATAGCTGGGTTTCATTTGGAATTTTTTTCATTTACATCTCACATTTGTTAATTGTCGTCATAAGTCCAGCGACCATTCTTTTTAGGGGTAAAACCTAAGGTAGTTAAATAATTTTCATGTTCAAGATTATCTGCCAATGCAACAATTTGTCCATAACCAAATGTCTTAGTTAGTTGTTGTCCTTGGCCAATACTAAAGTGACCCAATCGGCAATCTCGGTATGCCGGGATAACAAAATCAAAATCCACGATGAAGACATCCTCGGTTTCCTCATAGCCTGATAACATACCCACCACTTCTGTGCGCTCAATTAAAAAGAAATATTTCCTAGCCGGTACCGCCGATACTTTCATAAAACGAGGAAACAAACGTTTTATGTCTTGTTGGTGATACTCAAGGAAAAAGTCTACATAATTTGAAGGTCTAGATACTTGAAGTATAGAAAATTGATTTTTCACATCCAGTAACAACCGTGTCAAAAAATATATATTTGTTAGTGCGATAAATCCATTTAACAAAACTACGGGATAAGCACTGATAATAATGCCATAAACACAAAAAGAAGATGCGCCAAACAAATTGTACCAGCGTAACTTAATAATTGAGCTTCTGGTCAAAGAAAATGCAATTACCGCCGAAGCACAGTAACCAAATATTTCTACACCTGATAATTCCAAAATGTGTTCCTTAACGGATCGTAACAATCCTGCACGTTATATCATTAACAACAAGGAATGGCTTAAGAATTATGATTGAATCTAGCATTTTTAATACATCCTAATTGCGAGAAACCCTAGCGAATGTGATAATACAGCCACTGAATATTTCGCTCTAGGTCATTCATGCCAGCACAGAAAATTGATGGTGTTTTAATTGCTAAACATATAAGGCAGCACGTAGCTTCGCAAGTAAAAGCCATAACCTCATCAGGCCGAAGAGCGCCAGGTTTGGCCGTTGTATTAGTAGGCAGTGATGCCGCCTCACATGTTTACGTTAACAATAAACGTAAGGCGTGTGAAGAGGTAGGCTTTGTCTCTAAATCTTATGACTTACCTGCTACAACGTCTCAACAATCACTGTTTGATATTATCGACCAATTAAACGTCGACAATGAAATTGACGGAATACTAGTGCAACTCCCACTACCCGCTGGCTTGAACAAAGAGCAAGTTTTGGAGCGTATCAACCCGCACAAAGATGTAGATGGCTTTCACCCCTACAATATTGGCAGACTCGCCCAGCGTATCCCTGCTTTACGTCCATGCACGCCTAAGGGCATTATGAGCCTTATTGAGTCCACTAAGCGCCCTGTTAAAGGTTTGGATGCAGTCATAATCGGTGCGTCCAATATTGTTGGTCGTCCGATGTTTATGGAGCTACTTTTAGCCGGTTGTACTGTCACCAGTTGTCACAAATTCACTCAGGATCTGCAGTCTCATGTTCAGCGCGCCGATTTATTGGTGGTGGCTGTAGGCAAACCAGACTTTATTCCAGGAGAATGGATAAAACCCGGTTCAATTGTTATCGATGTGGGTATCAATCGTAATCCAGATGGTGGTTTAGGAGGAGATGTTGAATACGCAGGCGCTTCCCAAAGAGCAGGCTGGATCACACCTGTCCCGGGTGGTGTGGGACCTATGACAGTCGCCAGCCTAATTGAAAACACCTTGGAAGCCTATGTGAAGTATCATTCGTAAACATGAGTATCTCCACCCAGTTACGCGATGATGAGGTAAAGACAGCAGTCAAATTCTGGATAGACAAAGTGATTGTAGGACTGAACTTCTGTCCTTTCGCTAAAAAGGAAATGGAACGCAATACAGTACGTTTTGCTATTTTTCCCACGACTCAAGTTAATGATGCACTGAGCCAGTTACTCGAAGAACTGGCATTACTCGACCAACAACTTGATATTCAAACCACACTGCTGATTTTTCCACTAGGTTTTGCCGAGTTTGAAAATTACCTAGATATGCTTGAATTAGCCAACTCGATCATTAGCCAAGGTGGTTACGCTGGTATCTATCAATTAGCCAGCTTTCATCCCGATTACTGCTTTGATGGTGAGGATCAAAATGATCCAGCCAATTATACTAACCGATCACCCTATCCCATTTTGCATATACTCAGAGAAAGCAGTATCGAGACTGTTCTGAAACGCTATCCTCAACCAGAAAGTATCCCAGAAAATAATATTGCCAAGGCAAGAGAGCTAGGTTCAAGCTTCTTAAAAGCCTTATTAAAATAGTTAGACTATACATCGAATTCAGCTTAGTTAGGCGAATCACCTTCTTCAATAGTTTGAGAACTAGTACTGATAGCGCTTACTGAGGAGGTTTCTTCTGCTAAAAAGTCATCTAACGTTTTTATCAATTGTTGTGCTGAAAAATTAGACACTTGATAATACCATTTTTGCCAGTACTCTGACTGACCGATAGAACTAAAACTCACAAAATGTTTATCATCGAGTTCACTTACAACTACCTGAAACATTTCCTCTCCTGCTGTGCTCACTTCAAGTTGAGTCAGTACCTTTAACGATTGAGCAAAACCTTCATCAGCAGGTAACAGTTGCTCAAAATCAAGGCTGGTCAAGTTGCTAACAATTGAATTAAGAATACTGCCGTATGCCAACTCTTTGTCTTTTGGCATGTTAATCAACTGAAAATCGCCGCTAGCAGATCTAGCTATTTGCCAATCTAAGCTATCAACTCGTGAAATTGAACTGATGTCCTGTGCTTGATAAGGCAAAATAGGTTGTTTTAACCATGAATATTTATCGATTGGTAAATGAATGGTTTTATCGGTTCGCCAGCTTCTAGAGTCATCCGGTTTAAGGATATAGTGGCCTTCACCTACCGTAACTTTATTACCCACTAATACCTGCCAAGAATTTTCATTTGCTTTCAAAGTAACTAAACTGGCCATACTGTCGTCAATATCAATAGATTGTAAACCCAAACGGATATAATTTTGTGGCTTACTGGTTTTTGCCTCGACTAACTTTGCGCGCATCATAGTTTCGACAAAGTCTGCTAGTTTATCTTGAGAAATCGGATAAACAGGTTGTTCGGGGTCAAAAGTAGCCAACCAACGCTTACCTAATTTTTGCGCACTAAACAACACACCTTGCGCATTAGTTATTTCAACACTGTCCACTTGATTAGCAAATTCTTGCAAACCATCAAACAAAAGACCCGCTTCAAATGTATTTTTGGAGGGTGATTGACTCAACCATACTCCCAATCCTAAAGCCAATATCGCAATAGCAGCTAATACAGAAACTTGTTTATTCATAAAACAGGCTCCTCTCTCGACTCAATTACAGTTCCAGTCGCGCGAGGTTTAGTTCTGAAAATCGCTCTTATCAACACCAGCAATAAAATAAGGATCAGTGGGGCTAAAGCAATATTGACCAGTTTTAACCAGTTACCCAAACTTTCTATGTCTTTATCAAGTTGATGCCTAACATCACGTAGCGACTTACGAATAGTGATTTTCTTTTGCATAAATTCATCAATGGCTAACTGCTGCTCAGAGGTAATGACCAATGCGCTCCCCTCAACTTGTTGATTTTGCAGCTGCAATAATTGTTGCTCGGTTTCTTCTAGTTGTTGTTGCAATATTTGCTCTTGATCGCGGAATTTTTGCTCGGCAATCACGGTTAATTCATCAACCTTGCTAAAAGAGCGACTAAATGTACCTCTACTTCTAATGCTTATGAGAGCGTCACTTCCCCCTAAATTCTCAACGGCGTTAGTAATAAAGTCACCGTTATTGGCAAAAGGCGTGTAGATGGCTTGACCAAAAAAGTTAGATTGCTGCACCCAGAAACGATCCGCGAGCATGTCTGTATCCCCCACTAAAATAACGTTTAAGTTATCAGTTGATGTAGCTATTTCAGTCAGTTCAATACCTTCAGGCGCTTGTTCAAACGCACTATTGGCTTGTCCCGAAAGTCTTACCGCTAAAACATATGCCTGATTGTCACTTTGATAAGCTTTTGCCAGCTCTTTAGGGTCTTGTGTCATGGCATAGCTGCCAATATTCATCAAATCTGAGTTTTGCGTTGACTGAACCAATGGTAACCAAGTTGTTTTGGTATCTTCAATTTGGCTAAAAACCCCAAAAGATGCACCGTTTATCACTTCAAGGTTTGATGTAATCACGTCCTCACGATCAAGTTGCTCTGTAGTCAAGCCTACAAAACCGAAGTGTCTGGTCACGCCACCATCTTGTGTACGTATATCCAACCCTGCCATAGCATCAAGCAACACATTATCACTATCAAACTGCACACCCCATGCGCTGAGTAAGGGCTGCAAGTTAGAACTATTACCGCTAGGCATCGGTCCGGCCATCATTGCCATTTGGTCAGATTCATTATGTGCATCAAGAAAGGCTAAGATTTTAC
>QIJM01000520.1 GCA_003232445.1 Paraglaciecola arctica | reverse complement strand
GCAGCAGCCAAAGCCGAGTATCCTCAGGCTAAGGTATTTGCAGGTAGTACTGACTTAGCCTTGCAAGTCACTCAGCAGTTGCAATCCTTCGATAAGCTTATCGCCTTAAGTGCGATGCCAGACTTAAACCAGCTCGTTGAACAACAGCAGGGATTATTAATTGGTGCCGCCCTGCCCTTTGGTAAAATTGAATCAAGCTTACTGAAATATTTCCCACAGTTATCCGAGCTCTTATGGCGCTTTGCCGCCACGCCTATTCGTAATCAAGCCAGTTTAGGTGGAAACGTCGCTAATGCATCGCCTATAGGTGATATGCCACCTGCTTTGTTAGCATTAAATGCGGTTATTCATGTGGACAACGGTCAACAAAAAAGAACCATTGCGGTAAGTGAGTTCTTTTTAGATTACCGCAAAACAGCATTAGATGAGTCTGAATGGATAGAAGCGATTTTTATCCCCTTTATTCAGCATACAAACCTTGTCCGCGCCTACAAAATTTCCAAACGTTATGAAGATGATATTTCAGCGGTCTGTGCCGTGTTCAATGCACAAATTATTGAAGGGAAAGTACACCGAATTGATTGTGGATTTGGCGGTGTAGCGGCCATCCCGGCAACAGTTAGTGCACTTAACGAACAGCTTAAGGGTAAAACATGGTCCAGCAGCGAAACCTTTGAACTAGGCAGCGATATCCTCAAACATGCGTTTTCCCCTTTAGATGATGTGCGCGCAAGCAAAACCTATCGAGTCACTATGTTGACCAATTTATGGAAACGTTTCTGGTTAGAAACAAACCAGAGCGCCCAAAAAATCGAAACACGGGTGGTACATATTTCCTCATCTACTGAGGAGGTTCGTCATGCGTAAACTAATTGACCAACCTACACTTGATGCCACGCTTCAAGGCGCTGCTGGCAAGTCACACAAACATGAAAGTGCAGAGCGTCAAGTCAGTGGTCAAGCTCGTTACATAGACGATATGCCAGAGGCTGCAAACATACATCATGTTGCAGTAGGCGTTAGCCCCGTAACCAGTGGAATAATCATATCCATAGACTTGTCACAGGTTATAGCCAGTGAGGGCGTGATAGACGTGATCACAGTGGACGATATCCCAGGTCATAAAGACATAGGCCCAGTCTTCCCCGGTGATCCTTTATTAGCTGGCACAGAGATTTTGTACCATAGCCAACCTATATTTGCAGTCTTAGCGACCCGTGTTAACTTAGCTCGCCAAGCGACATTAAAAGCCAACATTGTCATTTCACCTACTGAAGCGTGTTTGTCAGTTAATCAGGCTAAAGAACAAGAAAATTTTGTGCGCCCACCTCACTTTATGCAACGCGGTAATTTCCAACAAAGTTATGCAAAAAGTCCCGTTCATATTGAGGGTGAAATGATCATCGGTGGCCAAGAGCATATGTATCTTGAAGGCCAAGTGTCCATGGCCATACCCGAAGAAGAAGACCGAATGTTGGTCTACTCTTCTAGCCAACATCCCAGTGAAGTACAAAAACTGATTGCCGAAGTATTAGACATTAAGCTGCATAAAGTGGTCGTCGATATGCGGCGCATGGGCGGCGGCTTTGGTGGTAAAGAAACCCAAGCGGCTCAGTGGGCTTGTTTAGCGGCAATATTTGCTAGCCGTAATAAGGTAGCCGTCAAACTTCGACTTCCGCGCATGTTAGATATGATGGCAACGGGTAAGCGCCATCCTTTTGAAAACCGCTTTAAAGTAGCCACTGACAATCAAGGTCTGATACAAGCAACTCATATAGAGATCAACGGCAATTGTGGTCACTCACCCGACTTGTCGGATGCTATTGTCGATCGCGCTATGTTTCATGCAGATAATGGCTATTTTCTGGCTGATTGTTATTTAGAAGGGCATAGATGCAGAACTAATCAAGTGTCACACACAGCCTACCGTGGTTTTGGTGGCCCTCAAGGCATGATAGTAGCCGAAGCCATGATGGATGCCATTGCTCGTAAGTTAGGCAAAGATCCTTTAGCTATTCGTAAACTCAACTTGTATGGCAAAGATACCCGAAACACCACTCAATATGGTATGCAGGTCGAGCACAATTTATTAGCAGATCTGATTGATAAGCTAGAAGCATCAAGCGATTACCAGCTGCGCCGTAAGCAAATCACACAATTCAACAAAAACAGCCCTATCATCAAAAAAGGCTTGGCCTTAACACCCGTGAAGTTTGGGATCTCATTCACCGCTAAACATCTTAATCAGGCTGGTGCTTTACTGCATATCTATACCGATGGCAGTATGCAAATCAATCATGGCGGCACCGAAATGGGTCAAGGTTTACATACCAAAATTGGCCAGATTGTCGCAAATGAGTTTGGTGTGCCCTTGTCTCATGTTGAAATCACTTCGACTCGTACTGATAAAGTACCTAATACCTCACCAACAGCAGCGTCGAGCGGCACAGATTTAAACGGCAAAGCCGCGCAAAATGCCTGTTTGATCATCAAACAACGACTGGCCGAGTTTTTTGCTAAACAGGTCAAAGGCAACCCTGAACACGTTACCTTTACAGAACAATCTGTGTGCTTGGATAAACATAACATTGCCTTCACGGAATTAATTCAACAAGCCTATATTGGCCGTGTATCGCTTTCTGCTTCCGGTTTTTATAAAACGCCAAAACTTCAATACAACCGTTCTACAGGCAACGGCAGACCATTTTTCTATTTTGCTTATGGTGCAAGCTGTTCAGAGGTATCTATTGATACTTTAACTGGCGAGTACAAAGTCGATCGCGTTGATATATTGCATGATGTGGGAAAAAGCCTGAATCCTGCGATTGATATTGGCCAAATTGAAGGTGGCTTTATTCAAGGTATGGGCTGGCTAACCAGCGAAGAATTGTTATGGGACGATAGCGGTAAACTTATCAGCAATAACCCCGCAACCTACAAAATTCCTGCTATTGGCGATACTCCGGAAATTTTCAATGTCAACTTGTATCCAAGGGCAAACGACGAAGACAGTATCTATCATTCAAAAGCGGTAGGCGAACCACCATTCATGTTGGCTAATTCCGTTTGGTGTGCATTAAAAGACGCGATATCCAGTATCACTGATTATCAAATTGATCCTGTGCTACATCCACCTGCCACGCCAGAAAAAGTCTACAATGCAATTGAACAAGCACAAATTTGGCTGAAGAAACAAGCATGAGTCTACCCACAAAAACATGGTTTGACGCACTGCACCAATGCCAGCAGCAAGGCAAAAGTTATGTGTTAGTCACATTACTTGCCACTGCAGGCTCTACTCCCAGAAATGGCGGCACTAAAATGCTGGTGTGTGACGACAGCGCGTTTGACAGCATAGGCGGTGGACATCTGGAGTTTGAAGTGATTAAACAAGCCCGTAGCTTGCTTGCAGGCAACACCACAACACAAAAAGTAGAACATTATCCCCTTTCAAGTAAATTGGGACAGTGTTGCGGTGGGGCTACCAATGTATTGTTTGAAGTGTTCACTCAGCACACCCAACATATCGCTATTTACGGTGCAGGCCATGTATCCAAAGCATTAGTGCCTATTTTGGCGCAGTTGCCGTTACAAATTAGCTGGATAGATAATCGTCAAGACCTGCTCGATGACATCGCCCAACAAACTCAACCAAGTAACGTAAAATTAGTGGCAAGCGAACACCCAGCTGATACCATTACCAGTCTGCCTAGCGAGTCTTGGGCAATGATCATGACTCATAACCATCAATTAGATTTTGACATAGTCGAAGCCGCGCTGCGCCGAGAAGATATGGCCTTTGTTGGCATGATAGGCTCACATACCAAAGCAAGGCGTTTTAGAACCCGATTGGCACACCGAAACTTTCAGCAACAAGATATCCAGCGACTCGTTTCACCTGTTGGCGTGTTAGACATTCCGGGCAAACGTCCAATTGAAGTAGCCGTATCAATGGCAGCACAATTAATCCAGCTGCTAGAGCCTGAAAAAAGCACGCCATCTCAACAAAAGCAGGCATGGCGAGACAATAAACAACTTATGCAATCTTTGGTAACCACTAAATGAATCAACAAAACACCTTGTCATTACAGGCTTTAAATAGCCTCAACAGTAGTGATGCTGAGCAATGGTTCAGCCAATGTTGCGCCGCACCTAAATGGTTTAAAGGCATGGCACAAGCTCGACCTTTCACTGATTTTGATGCAGTCATACAAGCAGCAAAAGAAATTTGGCAACAATGCTCTACGCCAGATTTTTTAACCGCATTTGAAGCCCATCCGATGATAGGTGACGTAAATAGTTTACGTGAAAAGTATGCGGCAACTAAAAATATGGCCAGTAATGAACAACAAAGTGCTGCGGATGCAGACGAAAAAACGTTACACAATTTAGCCGCAACCAATCATGAATACTTGAATCAACATGGTTTTATTTTTATTATTTGTGCCAGTGGGTTGAGTGCAAAAACTATGCTGCATGCACTGACCTTACGTTTAAAAAATGATACCGCGACTGAAATTGAGTTGGCAGCGGCAGAACAAATTAAAATCACCTTACTAAGATTAGAGAAGGGATTAGAAAAAGGAATACAAGCATCATGAGCAT
>QIJM01000411.1 GCA_003232445.1 Paraglaciecola arctica | reverse complement strand
CACCTAACTGCACTTGTGCTGCTATTTGATACTCTTGACGGAAAATTTGATATCTGATTTCACTATGAGTTAGCTCATTAGCGGCAAACGGCTGGTTGTCATAATCTTCTTGACCAAAAAAATAGGTGTTTTTTCCATTTAGAGCAGCGTGTAGGGTAAGTAATAACTTGGCGAACAAATTAGGTAAAGGTGGACGAATACCAAACATAGGCGCCGAAAACGCTACTTTTTCAAACAATTCTGGATAGCGTAAAACCAACAAAGCACCTATCGCACCGCCCATAGAATGGCATAACAGTTTAGGTTTGTGCTGGCTATTTTCACTCACCACCTGATCAATAAATTGTTTAAAATCAGTCATGTATTCAACAAAGTTTGCCACATAACCTATTTGCGGATCATCTAACATTCGCCCTGATAAACCTTGCCCTCGATGATCATGAATAAACACCGAATAGCCATTTTGATAGAGGTCGTAAACGACCTCTTTATATTTGAGCAAACTTTCAATACGGCCTGAAGAAATAACCACAGAACCTATAGCCAGCGGATGCAACACATAGGCATAAGCAATCTCAACATCACCCACACCGATAAAGGTCGACTGGGTCATTTCTTGCTGCCAAAATGGTTGAATAGTGTTTGGGTAAAACGAGGCTAAATCTGCCTCGTTAGAGATTAAATAGGCTGTTTTCATCTTTAAAGGTTTGTTAACTACATATGGCGCAAAGTATGCGACAGTTCGTACAGAAATAAAAACAAAAAAGCCACAAAGAGTGATTCTTTATGGCTTTTTAAAACACTCAATAGTGGCTAATTTTCTAGCGGCTACCCAGTCTATTAGTAGTCAATGTTTGACTAATCTATATTCGACAATAGCACTGGATTAGTAACAAGTTTACGTACGCCATGGGCATGATCTTCACCGAACTCATTGCTTTCACACCAAGTGGCTAAACTGTTGATATCCACTTTTGCACACTGAGGGCGAACGCTCCAAGTTACATCTATTGGTGAACATTTTTCTTCAGTGTAGCTAGGACCAGTCGTTGAACCAAGAAACTCTACCGGCGCACCTGTGTTATCAGGAATAAACTGCGCTTGATGATAACCATTGCGCACTGTGCCATCGTAATCTAAGTCGTCAAAGTTCATGGCATTTTTGTCATTAACTAGAGTAAACACTTGAGTTTCAACACGTAAGTCTGGATTAATTTGCTTATCACTTAAACAAGCACCTAAAGTTTTACCCGGTGTGACATCAGCAGAACTGTGCACCCAATGTACTTCAACAGTATCACCTGGTTTTAAACCTTTACAAACCTTGGCTTTGGTTGGGGCTAATTCTGCTGCAGTTAACTCTTTACTGATACCGCACATATAACCGCCGCCATAACCTTTGTCACCTTCACCTGCGTAAAGTGAGAAGTCTTTGGCTTTATGTTCAGCATTTTTGTGGAAATGAATATTACATAAGTTCATTTCCGAGCTGCTTGGTGCTAGAGAGGTAATACGCGTATTTTCACCATGTAGCTGATCAATATCTCGGGGAGTTTGAGGACCAAAACCTTCACATACAGCGGCTTGTGCATTAAATACCAAAACGGATAGAGCTGACATACCAAGAATGAGCCTTTTCACTTTAAATATTTTAGTTTGCATAGGTAACTCCTAATTATTATTAAAAAAGCGTTCACAACTTTAGTCTATATCATATGCCGAAATGCTACTCAGGTTGTGTGAGATGATTTCTTTTTTTGATGTTTTTTGATGTTTTTTGATAAGAAAAAGCATTTGTAATATTTAGCAGTCTATCGTGCATAATTCAATAAAAAATCACAACTATTGCCAACATGATTTTACCTTTAATTACAGACACTTAATTACCTTTCAAGCTATTAATAATAAGGTATGCCTATTTTGACAAACAATCCGCCTTGGGGTTTATTACTTGCCTGAATAAAACCTTGGTGTTTACCTATGGCATGTTGGGCAATGGCTAAGCCTAGTCCTACTCCACCACTATTCCTGTCTCGGGCGGTGGATTCACGGTAAAACGCCTCAAATATTCTATCCAGTTGGCTTTCTTCAATGCCATTACCATCATCTTCTATCATCCACACTATATGTTTGTCTTGTACGGACACAGAAACTTGAATGAGATGATTAGAGTAATGAATCGCATTGCGTAGGATATTTTCTATGGCACGACTCAATAACTCGGGATCTGCAAGCAAACTGATGTTTTCATCTGCCTGATAAAGTAACGCCTTATTTTTTTGCTCAGCCTCAAATTGAGCATCAGCAATAATAGGCGTCATAACTTGTTCAAGACTAACAGACTGTAAATCTTGAATAGGCTGTTGATTATCCAATCTAGATAACAACAATACTTGAGCTATCATATCTTCAATTTGTAGCGCCTCTTTTTCAATCCTCTCCAAAGCTGCCAACATATTGGCTGAGATATCAGACTCATTCTGTTGCAACGCAATACCAATAGATAATTGCAAACGTGTGAGGGGTGAACGTAACTCATGTGAGATATCAGCCAGTAATCTTTTCTGACTAGTTAGCAAACTTTCGACTTGTTCAGACATATAATTGAAGTCACGCCCAAGTTGACCAATTTCATCTAAACGCCTACTCGCATTGCCTACACGCACGCCCATCTCGCCTGTTGCCATACGTTTAGAGGCATGCCTGAGTTGCGCAATGGGATTAAGCAAGCCACGCACAAATAGGTAACATAACCCCACACTAAGTGACGTCATGAAAATAATAAATATACCCGGATATTCATACCGCATAACGCGCAAATTTCCTCCTTGCCTTGGCTTAACCAAAAACAACATATATTCAGTTTGATTAACTTTTATCATACCTGGCCCAACAAAATTGATACCTTCGACCTCTAACATCAACGGCAAACTTTGCTGATTAAAATCACCAAACACTTCGTTTTTGATTAGTATGTGTCTGGTGGTACTATGTACAATTTCTCGAGTCGATGGATCAATCAAAATCAAACCAAAACGATTACGCTTACTCACTTGATTAAGCACCTTTTTAAGCGCAATCTTGCCATTACGTTTATCAATTTTATTTTGCAATTTACGTGTCAAGATCACCAAATTTTTTTGCTGCTGTGTATTCAAAGGCTGATATTTGGCTTCAGAGCCGAGTTGTTTCGCTAACCAGACTGAACTAAAAAAGATCAACAAGGTGGCCAACCAAAACCATACAAACACTCTAAAAAATAAACTTTTAGCTGGATTAAACCGACTTAATCCCTTCATGCAGGCACCAAATAAAGATAACCGGCACCACGATGAGTTTTGATTTTTTCTTCTGGGCTAAACACCGCCAATTTTTTGCGAAGATTGCTTACATGCATATCTATGCTGCGGTCAAAAGCAGCCAACTTCCTGTCTAATACTTTTTCACTGATATCCTGCTTACTGACTAAACTCCCTTGGTTAATCATCAAAAGGTGCAAAATAGAATATTCGGTGCCAGTCAGTTCAACGAGATTGTCAGCACATAACACTTGTTGTGCTGAGGGTGAGAGTTCCACATTACCTAACTTCAAATTCTGCTGCACACTACCACTAGGCAACAAAGCCATTCTCCGCACTAAGGCCTTTATTCTTGCCGACAATTCTCTATGATTAAAAGGCTTCGCCAAATAATCATCTGCGCCCATTTCCAGACCGAAAATTTTGTCATAGTCGTCGCCCTTAGCGGTCAGCATTAAAACGGGGGTGAGATGACTAGTACGCAATTTTCTTAATACTTCAAATCCATCAAGTTTAGGTAACATCACGTCCAGTAAAATAAGGTCGTAGTGTTTGTTTGACGTCGCTAGACTCAGGCCAGCCTCTCCGTCATGGGCAACATCTAATTCGTAGCCCTGCGGGCAAAGGTATTCTTTAAGTAATTTGGTAAACTCTAAGTCATCATCGATCAATAATAATTTTTTAGCCGACATATGTTTCCTAGGTATTATTAAGCGTCGCCACACTATAACTCAGTGTATATTGTCCAACATGGCGCATTTACACAAGCTTTACACTTCCTTTGCGTTTCTTTGCATTGCATTCGCTAGACTTGTTGGCAATTCATCAAGAGGACAAAAAAATGTCAAAATTTAAAATATTAGTTAAAACAACACTTACCCCCATCGCGCTTTGTCTAACCCTTGCCATTGCCGCACCTGCTACGGCGCATAAAGGCCATCACCAAAAACATGATGGTATGCGCCAAATATTGTCTGAGTTATCGCTGACTGATACACAGAAGCAAGATATCAGACAGATTTTAAAACAAACCCGCGAAGACAGAGGGCTGTTTAGCACCGATGCTAAGTCGCTAAAAAAAGAGCTGCGCGGTCTTGTGCAATCGACTGAATGGGATCAAGCAGCTATAGAAAGTGTCATTACCCAGCGCCAAGCTCTAATCCAAGAAAAAGCGCTACAACGCGCCACCAACAAAAACCAAGTATGGAATTTGTTAACTGACACTCAACAAACCGAATTTGTTGCACAGTTAGAAACACGTAAAGCCGAGCGAAAAGCAAAAGGCATTGATGGAAGAAAAAAGCAACAAGCTTGAACGTTTAGATTTAACAGAAGCGCAACTTACTGCCATCAACGTTATCAAAACTGCAGCTAAAGCAAATAGCGAAGAAACGAAGGCGAAGTTAAAAACCTACAAACAAGCAAAGCGGGCATTGATCCACAGTACTGGCTTTAACACTGAGGCTTGGCAAATCCTCAGTAATGAGTACCAAGTTGATTTTCTAGCAATAGCGGTATTAAAAGCGAAGAAAAAACATGCCATTTGGAACCTACTGCAAGCTGAGGCAAAAAAAAACAATAAACGGAATAAAGGCAAGAAAGGTAAAAAACACCAGCAACGATAAACGGCTCTAAAATATCTATACCACACAAACCTAATGACTGCACCGCTTTGGTGCAGTTTTCTTGTTTTATTCAAAATAAGATCAAAACTTCTAACAACGCCTTTACTCACAGAGCAGATAACTACTTTGTGAAAGGTAGATTCGTTTAGCACTGAATGAAAAATTATTTTATGCTCTGCGCATATCTCATAAAATCAGTCTGTTTATGATTGATTTTTGTACTTTTGATTAATTCGGACATCTGCAAGACATAGAATTACGGACTCGTCTTGACCAATATTATGGCCAAACGAAATCAGTCATTTTGGACAAACAACATCCTATTTCAGGATTACTTCCGACCAGTACTGCGGTTACTGTACATGGAAATCACCAAGACGCTTGGGTTCGCGACAACGTATATACTCAAGTCACTTCAATCTGCAGGTTTTAGCGACTTGGGTATAGATAAGGTAATAGTTTTTGAAATATCTGTAATACGACATGTGGAAACTCACAACAATTGTCATGACTTCACTGGTTGTCATTCAGCCACTGCGTTGACGTTTTTGGGTACCGTCTTCGAGTAATTGTTGTTGCCACTGAGGGATAAATACTTTGCAAAAATCATCGACATCGCAAAACAGCTCAACTAATTTATTCATACCTGTTCCTTTTTAGATTGGTCTCTTTTGGTCGAAAGATCGGATCTTGGAACAGGCATTTAGTTCCATTTTCTTAAACAGGATCCAAGTTAATTAAGGTAATTACGTAATGTTAAAGATAAAAAATTTACTGGTGGTAATGTCTATAATCAGGATATCCAGCACTGGGAAGATATTTCAGCTAATGGCGATGTGATAGCAACTGGCGTGCTGG
>QIJM01000027.1 GCA_003232445.1 Paraglaciecola arctica | reverse complement strand
CATAGGAATGCAACAACATCGGGCTTGTCCAACAAACGGTTCAGATTGTGGATCGCTCGTGCCTCGCTCTCACAATCTAACCTTATTCGTTGGATCGCTCGTGCCTCGCTCTCACAATCTAACCTTATTCGTTATATTTTTTATATGCCGATCACGCCAGATTTTGCATATAACCGTATTCCACCCTTCCTCTGCCTCGTTTAATTTAGTCATATCATCACCACTTCATCTTCTCTAAACCAAGACCGTGTGGCATATGTTTTCACAGCCCCAGGATCTTTGGTATAAGCAACGATAGCTAAACTCTTTTTAGCCCTACTACATATGACGTAAAATAGTCGCCGAGTTCTTAGCGGGGATGAGTCTCTCCCTTCGATCTCATTCTTCTTATCTGTGGCACTCAATGCCTCAGCACCAAGTAGTTTTTCATATTTAAACAGAAACCCACCCGCACTTTCATCGTCTAATACAGCCATTACACGATCAAACTCTAAGCCCTTCACACCTTGGTGAGTCGCAAACCCCGACCTTTCATTGATATAATCGGAATAATTTTTAACAGACGATATTTTTGCTTGGAGAGCACCACTCCAGGCAATATATTCCTTATCTAATTCTTCTTCATCTTCAAAGCTAGAAAAGTCGGTTTCTATGTGTGCCATTAATCGGCCAGGTACGTCCAATAACCCATGATCCGAGAAGTATTTAATAACCTCACCTAAATTTAACTCCTTACTGATAAGTTTAGGCTTAAGCTCTTCGACATTAGCATCAACACCCGCTATACAATCGACTGGCTTTGTTACAAAGTCTAAATTTGAATTACTAATTATTGTAGAACCTAACTTGATAAGCCTAGCAATTTCAAAATGTTCGCCACTCTTAATCGCCTCAACTAGAGGTAAAACTAGATTCGTGATAAATTTGATTTCTTGGCTCGTCCCATCAAGGACAGAATCACGTAAATCTGAATTCTTGGCTAGTGGATCATAAAATTCAGCAAACTCACCTCGTTCCGCAGCCATTGCGTGTTCTAAAGTTAAGCATTTAACCTCTTCAAAATCCCCCCAAAATTCATCTTGAGTGATATCACTCATAGACTCTCTAATCGATTTCTCTAGCTGATATTTATCTCTCTGTTCTGAATTGATAATGAAGAGTCTAACAATACCGTCTATTGCATCCTCTCGCGGCTTTTGCTGCATACCATCTATATCAACACGAATATCGTTTATGAGAGTCACAATTCTCTTGGGACTTCTGTAATTAATTAGCTTGACAGGCTTTTTCCAATCATCTGGCAAGCCTGAATCTAAATCCTCCTTTCCTCCCCCATAGATTCTTTGCATCATGTCGCCAAACAAGCCCAGCACAAACTCTTTCTTGTTAATTTGCTGTGCCGCAATAAGCGCATTCATTAGGTTTTTGTCTGTATCCTGACTCTCATCGATTAACAGTATAGGAAACCGGTTAATAAGCAGTGTTCGCATCAATGAACTATCTGCTATGAATGCCGATGCCATCGCAATAACTTCCGCGTGATTTAGAGCATCCCTCTCTGGCCTTCCTGTAGTGGGGCTATAACTAAATTCGGTAATATTATCTAACTGCTCTAAACGCCGCTGCTTACTTTCTCTACTCTTAGCGTTTTTGATTGCTGTTTTTCCATTCTTATCACGAGCCTTGTCAATTTTCGTCTGCAGCTCAGCTATTTGTTCTCGCAACCTCTCACGAAGAAACTCTCGTATAGCTTCAGTAAAAGGATTAATTAAATCCCAGGCGAAACTATGAATGGTTGAAACCTTGAACGCTGAATCAAACTGAAGACGGTGTTTGATCTCGTCACAAGCAGCATTGGTAAAGGTTATAACTGCTATTTTTGATCCAGCATCAATAAATCGATCGAGATCATGCTTTTTAATATGTTCAAGAACATTGACTAATGTTCTTGTCTTTCCTGAACCAGCACCTGCAAACAATAAAAAGCTTGAGGGTGAACCCAAGTTCAAGTAACGATAAATTTCTTTATCGACCTCACTAAAACTTCCAGGGAAATTATCGCTCATTGACTGCATCTCCATCGGCAACCGATGAGTCAATTACAAAGTCTCTGCTCGAATTCTTTAACTCATATTGAAGCCACTCAAGCCCTTCATGTATGTAGAGAGGGACTTTCAACTCTGTGGGGTCAAGGTCGAATATAATATCCAGAGCCATTTTAGCTTTACCGCTATTCTCTAGGGCTTCGTACATAGACTCAGCACATTCATCCAATGTTGGCTCTTGACAAGCACTTTTCATTTTACTCATCATGCCTGTTGGATTTTTTAGCTCTTTCAGTATGTTTATATTTGACAATGCCAAAGCATCTTCAAAGGTATAAGGGATAACTTTTTCAATTGTCTTACCATCATACTCAATTTCAACTTCATACTGATAAGCTACTCTTGCATTGCCTAAAACCTTTTGCTCAAACGTCTTGTCAAGTACATCATCCAATGAAGTAATATCAAAACCAAACCACTGCTTAAGTGTATTACTCCCTGAACCTTGACCTACTCCCCTTACAGGGCGAACAGAACCATTTACAGGTACATCTTTACCCTTTCTCTTAACAGTTTTTTCAGCAGTAGCATCCGTATCTGTAATCACAAGCGTGGGCAAGCCAAGAATATCGATTAAGGGTTTTAGTCGCTGTGCATGTGCACCTCCCACTTCCAATATTGAGATATAACTACGGTTAAGACCATGTTCTCCGTCGAAGTTATGGCGGATAAAATGAGGGAGTAACATTCTTTCAGCTGCTCCCTCAACTAAAATTACACCATTAGCAAAAAATAAATCACAATGAGTTGTCTTTAAGTAACGTGTAACAAACTTGGTCGTATCTTCAACATCACTCGTACTCTTAGTAGGAGCACCAAAGACATCTGACAGACCAACAACTTCTGCAAGTGGCGCCTTGTTAAAATCTGTTGAAGGGTGACGTTTAAAGTAGCGAAGTTTTTCAAACCCAATTTCATCTGCGATATAGCTAGAATGACTACTCACCACCACTTGAGTATTATAAGTTTGTGGGACATTCTTTCTGAGCACTTCAAATGCTTTACGAATAAACACTTGCTGTACTTGAGCATGCAAATGAGCTTCTGGCTCCTCAATCAAGACTAGATGCAAAGGCTCTTTAGCAGCGTCCTCTTCGGCTCTTCGCTTCTTCGCTTTGCCTTTTCTCATCCAGTTATCTCTAAACCCTATCAGCTTAAATATCATGTAAATGAGGTTTTTATACCCCAAGCCATTGTAGCTTTCAGGTAACGCCAATAAAGTATCCTTATTTGGCTTTTGCACATCAAATATAACTGATGCAGTGTGTGCAAGATTTTCAACGGGATCTAAGTTACTTGAAAGCAAAATATCAGGGTCATTAAACCCAGGGTACCCTAAACCTTTAAGCTCATCTAAAGCATCATTAAATGCCTCATTCAAACGATCATCAAAGGTGTTTTTAGCCTGATCTATAGCTGCTAACGCCTCGACGTCTTCCTTCTCTGGGTACTCAGAAGGATTCAAATGGCGGGTGTAATACTGATTAAGTTGAGAGGACAAGCTGCCCTCTCCCTTTAAATTACTATTTGAATAAGGATCAGAGAAACCTCGCTGTGCTTCAATCACATCAACCTTGAACAAATCTTTAAAAGGATAAGTTTTTAATGCTAAGTGATTTTCTGTAAGTCTTTGCGGATTACTGTTTTCTTCTGCGCTTTCAGGGTCGAGTAGATAAGCCTTTACTTCAAAATATGAGCCCAGTTTTTTATCCAAAAACTGTCGTAAATCTCTTGGCCAAAGCTCCAATTTTCTAGTCGGGGTGCTTCCTTCTTCAGGATCAGGGAGTGATTTTACAGCCTCTTTTGCTGCGTTATACTCCGCAAGGAAATCAGCCATAAAATTTTCCATAGACTTAGGCTGATATATAAGTCTTACACCCAATAACCCGCCGCGCCACTTTAAAGTCGGCACCAAGTGACTTACGCGATGTATTTCACCGACATCTACCTTTAACCATATGTCTAAAGCCGGACAATATGGTTGCCATCCATATAAAGTGTTACCTTCTACGCTTGCTAAGTCTAACCAGCTTTCAGCAAATTGATTCAGTGCAGTCCAGTTAGATATAGTGAAATCTGTTGTATGGAAGCATCTGTGACTATTGGTCTCACTATCTACACTCCCTTTTGCTTTTTGATCCAAAAAAATCATTAACGCATCGATAGCAGAGGTTTTACCGCTATTGTTAGCACCAACAAAGAGGGTTTCGTCATCACCAAGATGAATGCGGCTTGATTTTAATTTACGATAATTTTGAACATCAATAAATTGAAGCTTCATCCGTACATCCTTATTTTTGTTTTATTGACATCTTCACCGACTAGGTTTATGTCCAGAAAGCAATACTTGCGAAACCCGCTTACATAATAAAAATCTACTTTGATTAGATTGCATAAATTGAGACACGCGCCAAACCTCTTAAAAATATAACGTTGCGATAACCAGCTTGCAGAGCGTTTTTTCTATTGTGTTAGGCTCTTTGAACACAATAGAAAAAACGTGGCAGCAAGTCTGC
>QIJM01000048.1 GCA_003232445.1 Paraglaciecola arctica | reverse complement strand
TGACGTTATACATGTTTATAAATTGACTGCTAAATACAACCAATTCTTGTTCAGTTGTTAACTATAACCGACTGAGGAATAATTTATAGTGTTGGAAATTTTTTTTCTCGTTTAAGTATCGACTGACACTGATAAACCTTTATATTTTACCGTATAAATATTATCCGTCGATAGGTTCAGCATTGTCATACTTTGCCCCCAAACATAACCCGTATCTAAACCACAAAACTGGCGAAGATGAGTGTGGCCATTGAGTGAAGCCCAATGACCAAATACAATTCTTTAATTTTAGTTTTTCGTTATAAATTTTAAACCAAGGTGTTAGGTTCTCAGGGGCTAGGTCTGGCGAAGTTTTGCAATTAAAATCAAGGTTCACCTTATTTTCAATAAAACGCATACGGGTCATGGCATTAACAATAAACGCAATCGCTGCGCCCCTAATAAAGATTTCTGCCAAGCTGAAGGTTGATTGCCGTACATGTTGGTTAAAAACTCTTTCCAATTTTCAGCTTGTAATTCTTCACTGATTTCAAGACTGACTTTAAGAGCTTTTTTCACTGACCACTGAGGATATAAGCCTGCATGCGTGACTAACGTATCCTGGTCTGCCATTAGCGCCAATGGCTTTTGCCTTAACCAATTGATATGGGTTTTTAGTTGTGGACTAGTAAGTAAGCTATCTAAATTATCGCTGGGTTTGGTCTTGCGAATACCCGCGTAAATAGCCAGCAAATGTAAATCATGATTACCTAAAACCGTATCAAAACTGTCTTCTAGTGAATACAGGTAATCCAATGTTTCAAGAGGTTGGGTACCGCGGCCAATTAAATCTCCCACTGCAATCAAGTGGTCGTTTATAGGAGAAAAATCGACTTTTTTTAATAGTCTCTGTAATCCCTCAAAACAACTTTGAATATCACCGACAATATAGGTAGACATAATTTTAATTTAGTACGTTAGGGACAGCTAAGCTAAAAACATTAATAGCAGCTTGAAATCGCTCGCCGTCTTCTCGTTGCATTTCGTAATAGCCTTGCATAGTTCCCACGGGTGTATCTAACACTGCACCACTGGTGTATTGAAAAGAGTCACCTGGCTGAATGTGAGGCTTTTCACCTATCACACCGGCACCATGTACCTCTGTTTTTTTGCCATTGCCATCGGTGATAAGCCAATATCGATTGATAAGTTGTATCGATTGTTGGCTATTATTCTGGATCGAAATTTTATATGCGAAAACATACTTATCTTTATCGGGTATCTGGTTTTTCAGATATTGAGTCTGAACTGTAATATCAACTTTATTAACTTGCTTCATCTATTATTTGACGCTGCCATACACTTTGCTCTCTATGCTAAAGAGTCTACCGTATTGGCGATTTTTGCATACTGCTCTAGCGATAAATTTTCAGCACGTAATTCAGGGTTGATGTCTAAATCGATGAGTTGTTGTTCGCTTAGGCTCTCTTTTAAGCTATTGCGAATAGTCTTGCGTCTTTGGTTAAACGCCTGAGCACATACTTTATGCAACGTGTCTTCATTGATTAATGAAACTGGTTTTTGCTGGTGTGGTACAAGCCTAACCACGGCTGAGTCTACTTTAGGTGGTGGATTAAATGCATCTGGTGGTACTTGTAATACGGGTATTATTTGGCAATGGTACTGAGCCATAACAGATAGACGCCCATAACTTTTATTGCCCGGGCGGGCGGCTAAACGATTAACGACCTCTTTTTGCAGCATAAAGTGCATGTCTTGTACTTTATTAGCAAAAGAGAATAAGTGGAACATCAAGGGCGTCGAAATATTGTAGGGTAGGTTACCGAAAATACGTAAAGGTTTGTCATTTGATAATAATTGAGAAAAATCGTATTTTAGTGCATCGGCTTCAATAATGGTCAGCTTGTTAGCAATAAAAGGGTGGGTTCTTAACCTTGCTGCTAGATCCCTATCAAGTTCAATGACAGTGAGTGCATCTATTAGTTCGCATACTGGCTCGGTTAACGCACCTAGTCCAGGGCCAATTTCAACTATGTGTTGGTCTTTTTGCGGCCCTATGATGGTGACTATCTGGTCGATAACGTAGTTGTCATGTAAAAAATTCTGGCCAAAACGTTTTCTAGCAGTATGTCCTAAATGTTGTTTACTCATTCTTTTTGCGCTGCTATTGAGATGGCTTTTTCGATGGCAAGATTGAAGCTGCCTGCATCTGCATGACCCGTACCCGCTAAATCCAATGCGGTACCGTGATCGACAGATGTGCGGATAAACGGTAGGCCCAAGGTGATATTAACTGAGGCTCCAAAACCTTTGTATTTCAACACAGGTAGTCCTTGATCATGATACATGGCCAATACTGCGTCAGCTTGTTCTAAGTATTTTGGATTAAAAATTGTATCAGCTGACAAAGGCCCTGTGATGTTCAAGCCCTCTGCGCGCAAAGCATCTAGGGCAGGTGTAATGACCAAAATTTCTTCTTTACCTATATGTCCATTTTCACCAGCATGAGGATTTAAACCACAAACAAAAATATGTGGGTTTTTAATACCAAATTTCAGCATTAAGTCGGTATTGACTATGTGCAATACCTTATACAAACGCTCAAAGGTAATGGCCTTAGATACATAGGCCAAAGGAATGTGAGTGGTGGCAAGCACTACCCTGAGGCCCTCTGTCGCTAACATCATGACTACGTCATTGGTGTTCGACTCATGAGCAAAAAATTCGGTATGACCACTAAAAGAGATGCCGGCTTCATTAATGATGCCTTTATGTACAGGGCCTGTCACCACTGCATCAAATTTACCCTCTAGATTTTTTTTACATGCTTGGCGCAAGGTTTCCACCACATAGTGGCCATTTTCACTGTCTAGCTTACCGCTTTTAACGGCTACTTTAGTTTTGATATCGACCAAAAATAACTGCCCAGCAGGTAAAGTGTGCTCAGCGTTTTCATCATAGGGTACTAAGGTAATGGCTAAGTTTAGTTGTTTAGCACGTTGCCTGAGCATGTCTCCATCAGCAAAAGCCACTAATTGTGCGAGCCATTCTTTTTGTGCTATGCCCAATAATAGGTCTGGACCAACACCTGCAGGCTCACCTGGAGTAATGGCTAATTTTAGTGGCTTCAATTATTCGCCTTGCTGGGCTAATACTTCAATATAAGCATTGGCGCGCATTTCCCTCAACCAAACGTCAGATTCTTCGGCAAATTTACGTTGAAATAACAACTGATAGGCTTTGTCTTCTTTACGTTTTTCAGTCGCATCACCCACACGTTTGTCGATTAACTGCATAATATGCCAACCGTGTTGAGAGCGCACAGGCGCACTGATTTCATCAATTTCTAATTTAGCCAGAGTATCTCTGAATTCAGGTACATAAATGTTTGGATCTGCCCAGCCTAATTCCCCACCTTTTAATGCAGAGCCCGGATCGGCCGAGTGTTCTTTGGCTAATACCGCAAAATCCGCTTCGCCAGCTAAAATTTGTTCACGGAATTCTTTGAGCATTTTTTCTGCTTTTTCATCACTTAAGATAACAGAAGGTTTGATCAGAATATGCCGTGAACTTACCTCAGCTATTTCGACCTTTTCGATACCACGAAGATTTTTGACCTTCAAAATATGAAAGCCTGCTCCACTGCGAATAGGACCTATCAAGTCGTCTTTAGATTTTTTTTTCACAGCTTCAGCAAACAAGGTGGGCATGGAGTTAATATTCATCCAGCCCATATCTCCGCCTTCCAGTGCGCGCGAGCCACCTGAAGCCGCAGTGGCAATTTTGGTAAAATCAGAACCTTTGTTAAGCAGTTCAAGCACTTTATCTGCTCGGGCTTTAGCCTGATCTATGTCTGCATCTGTTGGCTCAACTGGAAACTCAATTAAGATATGCCCCAGGTTATATTCTGCTTGTTGATCGCCTTGTTCATTAATTAGTTTGACCAAATTACTGACTTCTTGTTCGGTGATGTAAACACGGCGGCGAACGTTGGCGCGGCGTACTTCGCCTAATATCAGTTCTCTACGGATCTCTTCGCGGTAGGTGTTGTATGTCCCCCCTTCCTGGGCGACTTGTTCACGAAGCTGGGCAAGATCCATATTTTGGCCTTGAGCAATATTGACGATGGTTTGCTCTAGCTGTGGATCGCTGACTTGGATACCCATACGTTCTGCGATCTGCATTTGCAGATTATCTACGATCAGCTTTTCAATAGCTTGAGTGCGCAAAACTCGGTCAGAAGGCAGGGTTTGGTTGTTAAGCACGGCATTACGCTTTACAACTGTAACTAATTCAGCTATTTCACTCTCTAACACCACTCCTTGGTCAACGATTACAGATACGCTGTCTAACAGCTCAGGTGCAGCTTGTGTCTTGAGTGATAAGAGAGAGCTAATTAAAAGGGCGACTACTATTACTTTCATGATTATCTTTACTTTTTTAGTTAAATGCGTGGTTTGATTATGCGCGTAAGGTATGTCCAAAGGTTGGCAACAATTAGTTAGCTCAAACCCCAATTAGTTCAATAGGTAAGAAAGTCTATATTCAAACAACCTTCTGTTTAGTTCAATAGGTAAGAGAGTCTATATTCAAACAACCTTCTGTTTAGTTCAATAGGTAAGAGAGT
>QIJM01000480.1 GCA_003232445.1 Paraglaciecola arctica | reverse complement strand
TGATTCTGTAGATTGCACTAACCCATCATCACTGCCCCAAGCAAACTCAGCACTTTGCTTGCAGTACCATTTGTTAATCAATAGTGCCACGGGCACACAATATATCAATGTAACAAACATCAGATGAATATAATGTCAACCGAAGGATGCAATTAGAATGACAATGAAACATACAAAACACACCAAAAATCACCGCGGGGTATAGATTAAGTTTTACTGCTATGCAAGAGCCTGTAATCTTAGGGGCTCTTTTACTTTATCTCCTCAACCTATAGAATGACGTAGGGGAATTCTCCTCAACAATCATCTTTAGACAATGACAACTAAATCTATATAAATAGATGGGTCATAATTTAATTAAATAGCGGGAGACTATTATCGTGAAGAGAATACTTAAAATCAGTGCTTTGTTTGCTATCAGCACATTATATATCAGTAATATTTCGGCCATCACAGTCAGTGATAAAGCCAACAAACTGGCCCAAGAAAATATCATTATTGACTCGCATATAGACGTACCTTACCGCCTCGAAGAAAAGTGGGTGGATGTCACTAAAGCTACAGAAGGTGGGGATTTTGATTACCCTCGCGCCAAACAAGGTGGGTTAAATGCACCTTTTATGTCGATTTATATTCCAGCCAGTTTAGACAGCTCGGCTAATTCGACTAAGTTAGCCGACAAGCTGATTGATTACGTTGAAGCCATAGTGGGCCGCGCTCCCGACAAATTTGCGATTGCTACCAGCACCGCTGATGTCGAACAACAATTTGTCAAAGGTTTGATATCATTGCCACTGGGCATGGAAAACGGATCGCCTATCCAAGGTGATTTAGCCAACCTGCAACATTTTTATGAACGTGGAATTCGTTACATAACACTCGCCCACTCACAAGCCAATCACATCTCTGACTCCTCGTATGACCTACGCCGAAAGTGGAAAGGGCTCAGTCCATTCGGTAAAGAATTGGTGCAAGAGATGAACAAAATAGGCATGTTAATTGATATTTCACACGTATCTGATGCTGCTTTTTATCAAACCATGGAATTGACTCAAACACCTGTGATTGCCTCACATTCTTCATTACGCGCCTTTACACCTGGTTTTGAGCGCAATATGGACGATGAAATGATCAAAGCACTAGGCAAAAATGGTGGCGTGATCCAAATTAACTTTGGTTCAACTTTTGTCACAAAACGCGCCAATGCGTGGAGTAAAAAACGCAGTGCTGAACAAAAAGCAGTGGAAAAAAAATTTGGTAAAGACAGTGATGAGTATAAAAGCTTTCGCGAACAATTCAGCGCTAAAAACCCACTACCTTATGCAACCTTAGACAGCGTATTAGATCACATTGACCATGTAGTAAAACTGATTGGCATCGATCATGTAGGCATTGGTTCTGACTATGACGGCGTCGGCGATTCTCTGCCTACCGATCTAAAAGACGTGTCCACTTATCCCAACTTAATACAAGGTTTATTAAATCGCGGGTATAGTGATGCGCATATTATCCAAATTCTAAGCGGTAACTTTATGCGGGTGTGGAAAGAAAATGAAACATATGCTGCAAAAAATTAAGTAGCGGCATTACCCCTCTCAGTCAAAAAAAGCAGCCAATTTAGGGCTGCTTTGAACTGTAATACCAATCCATCCTCACAATAAATAAAATGTTTTATTCAGTCGCTTCGACTTTATCTTGAGTCTTATTCTTAAAATCACTGGCATCATTACGTTGATGTAATTGCCCTGACGGCTCACCCCAACTGCAATTGACCATTTTACCCCGCTGCACCGCGTCTCTAGCATCAATCTGTTTGGCCCAGCGCAGTAAATTTTTATATGACTCTACATCTAAAAATTCAGCGGCTTCATATAACTTGCCAAGTACCATAACGCCGTACCATGCCCAGATAGCCATATCAGCAATAGTGTATTCGTCACCACAGATATATTCTCTATCTACTAATTGCAGATCTAATACATCAAGCTGACGCTTCACTTCCATCGCATAGCGGTTAATAGGGTATTCGTACTTTTCTGGCGCGTAAGCATAAAAATGCCCAAACCCGCCACCTAACATAGGCGCACTACCCATTTGCCAAAATAGCCATGACATACACTCTGGCTTTTTAGCAGGATCACTGGGTAAAAAGGCATTAAATTTTTCTGCCAAATACAACAAAATGGCCCCCGACTCAAATACACGTGTGGGTAGTACTGTTGTCCATCAAAGCAGGTATTTTTGAATTAGGATTGATGTCGACAAAACCACTGCCAAACTGCTCACCTTCCATGATATTGACTATGTAAGCATCATATTCAGCTCCAGTAAAACCAGCCGCCAGTAACTCTTCTAACATCACAGTGACTTTTACGCCATTGGGCGTTGCCAAAGAATGCAGCTGCATAGGGTGTTTACCTTTGGCTAACTCTTTATCATGAGTTGCACCTGCTATAGGCCGATTAATATTGGCAAATTTGCCGCCACTACCGGCGTCCCACGTCCATACCTTAGGGGGGATATACGTTGCGTCTGTCATATTAAGCATTCCAATTTAAATAAGTTGTAAGCGTAAACATCATTAATCTTTCATGTACCACGACAATAACCTAGGCGCCTAAATGAAAAAAGCCCAAATATTGCTATTTGAGCTTTTTCAGAAGTCGCAATAAAGAGCTTAGTATTCCCACCAAGACTGTTGCCACCACTCTAAAAATTCTTCAAAGTCGATAGAACCGTCATTGTTCTTATCGATTAAACTAAAACCTTCTTGAACATGGCTGGCTTTGGTTTTGGGCGATAACACCGTTAACAACTCAATAAACTCTCTTAAACCTATTTCGCCGCTGCCGTTAGTATCAAAGAAATCAAACTCTTTGCGAGCTTCTGCAATTTTTTCGGGGGCTAATGCTTTTTCAGACATAGTTTCCTCAACTTTGATTTTAATGGGCTAAGTCTAACGCTTATCACAAGCCAGTGTCTATGTTCTATTAGTAGTGCGGTCAAATGAGCAGTTACTTTTCACGTCAATCAACCGTTACTTTTACCCATAGCTGTTCGCTGAGCGCGGCGTGCAGCGGCCTTTTGCTGACGCCTCAACTTGATAGCCTTACGAGCTTCTAATCCTAGATGCTCCTCGTCACGATCTCGGGCTAAACCAACTTGTTTTTCACGCTCTCTAAAACGAGAAAGTTGTTCCTCACTATGTTTACCGTAGCACTTGGGGCAACTCACACCCGCTTCAAATACAGCACTTTGTTTGTCTTCTTCGGTTATAGGCAAACGGCACGCATAACATTGGTCGTAATGGCTTTTCTCTAAATCGTGATTCACCGCCACGCGATTATCAAACACAAAACAGTCGCCTTCCCACAGGGTATTATTTTTAGGCACTTCTTCTAAATACTTAAGAATGCCACCTTCAAGGTGGTACACCTCATCAAAACCCAGCTCTTTTAAATAAGCAGTAGATTTTTCACAACGAATACCACCAGTACAAAACATTGCCACTTTTTTGTTTTTGTCTGGGTCTAGATTGTCTTTCACGTATTGAGGAAACTCACGAAAAGACTTAGTGTTAGGATCCACTGCATGTTTAAAGGTACCAATTTCAATTTCATAATCGTTGCGGGTATCAATCAGCAATACCTCAGGATCAGATATTAACTCATTCCAATCAGCAGGCTTGACGTAAGTACCCACTATCCTTAGAGGATCTATACCTTCAACACCCATAGTCACGATTTCTTTCTTGAGTTTAACCTTAGTGCGATGAAAGGGCTGAGTCTCATCAAGGGATTCTTTGACAGATATAGGGTTAAGTCGCTCATCTGCATTGAGCCAACTTAGCAAGGTATCGATGGTTTGGCGAGTGCCAGACACAGTACCGTTAATACCCTCTTCTGCGAGAAGTAACGTACCTTTGATATCATTCGACTCCATAAACTGGAGTAACGGTTGACGAAGTTCCTTGAAGTTTTCAAGGGAGACAAATTTGTATAACGCACAGACGACGTATTTTGATTGTTCAGACATAATATTACCTTGCGAGTTGGGGCGTAATCCCAGAGCAAAAATTGGATCGAGATGGTAGCAGAGGGTGGGGTTTAGCGTCAACGCTTGCGCTTACTGCCATCCATGGCAGTGAATCCCTTCGACGCGATTTACTTTTTACCTACAGCCGCAAAAAACAAACAAAAAAGGCCACTCGAGGACAATGCTCTTCTTCCAATTATTAGGTGAATTAAAGGATCCAAAACCATCATAAATAAAATAATTGCAGATAAAATTCAAGAATGTGAAGATAGATTGAGAGAAGCCATACTTCAGTCAGATGTAGAAATTCCAGATGAATTGCTATCTCCTGATCTTGTATTTAAAAATGACTATTAAAATTCGAATCGCTCAGTCTAACCATTGCCGTCAAGCTGCCGCAGCAGCTAAGCTAAATTTAGAATGTCATACCAATCTAATATGGTTGAGCGGCTATGCTGGAATGGGCTCAAGCTCATTTAAGATATCATACAACCCGGTTTCATCTACCTGCACAACACTTTGTTTAGCTTCTTGCATACGGGTTTGGGTATTAATGCTGCAGTTGGCGATAACCTCTTCATCGATTGCATCTGGTTGGTTGTGTTGAGATAAAGGCTCGGGGTGCATGGCTAGCCAAAGCTGAGCAGAGTGTAGTTGACCATCATGGATTAATTGACTGGTGTGTTGACAGGTTTGCCAGTATGTATCGTTAGCGCTTAAAGGATTGCTGCGATAACGATTGAGGCCACTTTCAACCTCTGGAGTTTGATTTAGCTCTTTTGACGCTTCTAAATGTGGTCGATGGATGCAGTTTTGTTCAAGCATCGCCATGATTAACGCAAATTTAGCCCCTTCACTCGCTGCACGATTAATCGTACCGTTTAGTTCATAGTCACTTGATAATAACGCTTCGGTGCTAGCGTTGATATCGGGTTGACTTGTATTGGCCGAGTCGAGCAAAACGCTTATCGCTGAAATGATGGAGGTATTGTAGTTATCGCGCCTAAAAGCAAAGACTTTAGGCTTGTGTGTTTCTATTTGCGATGGGTAGTATTTTTAATCCATCAGCTTAGCTGTGCCCCACACTATTAAAAAGCGATTACCACCACAGGGACAAAGAGAGCATCTGGTGTATTTACTGCTATTCCGTTAACTTCACTGTTTATCGCTATGATCACCTTGATAATATTTCGCAAGAGGTATTGGAAATACCAAGCAGATTGAGCCATTAAGCCAGTTGATATTTTGGAAATAAACACCGACTATAGCGGTCTATTAAGTGTCTTTACGCAACTTAATGTAACTTAATACAGTATAAAGTTAGTGAACAAGTCACTTGGAGTATTTATGATGAACAAATTTTTAAAAACAGGACTCACCTCGGTTCTGCTTTTTGTTGCTGGCTCTGCCATAGCAGCAAAAGGTCAATTAACGCCATCAAACAAAGTGAGAACTCAAACCGCTGAAACACGCATTGTTGGTGGTGAAGTGGCTATGGAAGAAAACTGGCCGTGGATGACGGCATATGTATTTACATTTGATGCTTTGGTGACGTCACTGGATGTGAACGACGTTATTTACAAAACACAATCATTTAGCTTTGGTGCGTCTGGACAAGCCAGCGGTGAAATGCTTGCTTGCGGAATGGGTGACGTAGTATGTGCTGATGCAGCAGGTAACGTGTGTTTGATAGAACGAGGCGAGGTTAATTTTTCTGAAAAAGCAGACAATTGCGAAGCCGGTGGTGGTATCGGAGCTATTATTTATAACAATGAAGAGTTGGGTAATATCTCTGGCACTTTGGGTGAAGATCACACCGGTACTATTCCTGTTGTGGCTGTGACCCGAGAAGATGGCTTGACTCTTTTGGAGCAAGTTGGAGATGTGGCGTCGTTATCAGTCAGTGAAACGACAGAATTACAACAAGATTCCTCATGTGGTGCTTCGTTTTTAGGCGATAAATGGGTTCTTACCGCAGCTCATTGTGTGGATGGTGCAAACGCAAGTCTATTTAAAATGAATGTGGGCGAATATGACTTATCTGATGGAGCCGAAAAGGCTATTGATATTGCCAATATCTATATTCATCCACTCTACGACGCAGATACAATTAGTAGCGACATTGCGCTTGTAGAGCTTGTTTCTTCTCCAGTGGATGCCCCACCAGCGATACAAATTGCAGACGCAGCACTAACGGATCAGTATGCCATTGAGAATAGTTTAGCAACCGTTGCTGGCTGGGGTGGTCGTGAAGGTTTTGCTCCGGATGATGGCCCTACGTCTAATTTTCCAGATATCTTACATCGGGTTGACTTACGGCTATCTTCCAACGCTGAATGCAGAGAAGCATTAGGCGAAAGTTTTGGTATACCTGCAGACAACATTAATATTACCGATGTCATGATATGCGCAGCAATACCAGAAGGAGGAAGAGGTTCATGCCAAGGAGACAGTGGTGGCCCATTAATAGTGAATACCGGTTCAGGTGTGCAGCAGGTGGGCATCGTCAGTTGGGGGTTTGGTTGTGCGGAGGCTGGTTTCCCAGGCGTATATACCCGAGTGTCTGAGTTCAAAGACTGGATATCCACTATAACTGATGGTATAGCCGTCATCACCCCGCGCCACGATTTTGGTTTAGGCCTTGAAGGCGAAGAGCAAACTACCGAGTTTACAGTGACGAACAACAGTGAGAGCAATTCTGGTTCAACTGATTTCACTTTGAACGCCAGTAATTGTGCAACCTTAGATGCAGGTAGTAATTGCCAGCTCAGCGTAAGTTACCTTCCAACACTTGCTAACGAAGTAGCTGCAGATTTGACTATCACTGCTCCTGACAATGACCAAGTCCAAACCAGCAGCGCTATGGTTACGGGTACAACACTAAACTCAGCTGTTGAATTAGCAGCAATTGCTGGCAGCGTATCCGACGCAATGACTTTATTTAGTGGCGGTACGAATGGTGCTTCAGCTTGGATAGCCAGTACCACAGAAGAAGGGATTGAAAGTAGAACATCAGGTGACCTACAGGATAGTATCTTCGTTGCACAAATTGAAGGTGAAGGTGTACTTACTTTTGACTGGGAAGTATCTTCTGAAGCCAATACCTTAGAAGAAACAGATCCTAATTTTGAGCGTTTTGATGCTCTGTTTCTTTACCTAAATGGTGATTTGATAGACGTTATCGATGGTGATGATGAAGAAATAAATTTTACTGCATATAGTCTTGACCTGACAGAAGAAACAAATTTGGTCAATTGGACGTACAGTAAAGATTTTTCTGTTAACGAGGGTGAAGATAGAGGATACATTCGTAATCTAGTCTTTACTCCTGTAGTGGCGACACCTCCACCTCCACCTCCACCTCCACCTCCACCTCCACCTCCACCTCCACCTCCCACCCCTACAAATTCTTCAGGCGGTGGTAGTTTAGGATGGATGATGCTGTGTTTATTTGGCTTAGTATTCAGACTGAGAACTAAGTGTCAACAACAACTGAAAACTGATCCACAAGATCAATTAAAGAGTGAGCCACTGTTTAATGTAAGCGTTCGAGTTGAAGGTTCATAATGCCTCCGTAAATTGGTCGTAAATAGCCAACTGGTGATGTAGGGGCGTGGTCATAATCAATATCTGGTGTGTCCTTTTCGGTCAATACCGATAGGGTTATGGCAGGCCTCCAACGTGTCATAGCGCATGTTATCCGTAAACTGCTCTAGAGAGTGGCTTACCCTGAACAGTTTATTTGCTAGAATGGTATTACTGGTCACTGAAGACGATTCTGCTTTAGGCTACCAGTTTAGTGTTGGGCCTTGTGTGGGGAATTTCACCGAAGATGAGTTGCAACCAATAAACTGATAATGAAGTGGAAGGCTAATATACCCAAATCACCTCAAAATGACGGATTCAGCGGGAGTTTAAAGCGATTTAGGCAAGGCGACTATTGGAAGCCGCTGTCATCTCTCTGACTGACTAGATATTTATGACGTTTGGTATAAGCAGTTAGACTGACGATGCTTTCCTTGAAAAAGTATCACCAGCACATTTAATGCAGGATTGGATCCTCTGCACACCAGTAATTTCGTGACTATGGCCGCATTTATTGCAAATAAGTTCACCATTGTTAACATATCCTGCTTAGCCGATTGCAAGACCCAATCAGACAAATTCTCCAACAAAGATTGATAACGAGATTTCTGTTTACCCATGTTTAATCCACACTGCAAAACGCAAACACACTAACAATAATTAAATTATAGCCCGTGTATAATTATTAGTGAGTTTTACACCTAAAATAAAGACCTAAACATCCTAACAAAAGCAAACTTAATACTGGCGGCACAGGTACTTGTACAGTATCAAAAGTAACAGTCCCTTCCCATAAATCACTTACGTTAAGCGGCTCGCCGCCATCGTAGCGAATAGTCAAACTGTTTGCGGTAAAACTTACTGACAAAGCAATGGGGTAATTACTAAATGAAATGTCTGCGGACACAATTTCTTCCGCGTTAGGCCAGTCAATGTCATCTATGGTCATGGTCCAACCTAGGGTCGAGGCTAAATCAAAAAAGGTTAGCTGCTCAAACGAAATTGAACTTTCAAAAAAACTGACTTCCATTTCAGAACCATCAGGCATGGCTCCTGGTATGGTATTCCCAAAAAAACCACCCGGTCCCGGATCATAACCAATAGTAAAACTGTCTGGGCCAAATGCACAGCGAAGCCGTCATTAAACAAGGTTACGTTTAACCCGTCAGGATCAGTTAACAAACTCCCGCTTGCTGAGTAGGAATAACTAAAAAACAAAAATAAACTGCTGCATAAAAATAAAGCTATTTTTTTACTGAACATCATTGTTCTCCGATTTTGTTGCACTGAGTTCAAACAACACGTAAGTGCAAACAATTAATGTGAATTAAAAATCAAATGTAGTTGGAATAAAACACTGCTGGTTGCAACAAAAACTGGATGGCATAAAAAACTAAGCAAATTTTATTCCATTAAATATATTCATTTACTTATCAACGGTTTAAAATATATAAAAAAAAAGCACTAGAATAATAAGTTAACGAAATGTAAAAATTACTGACATAAATTGCCCTAGTAACCGAAAAATATGACTAGATGCAGGATTTCAAGATATTATTGAATCGCTCCTCATACCAATCCATCCTAACAATTAGCATATACAAATTAACTATCCTGCTTCTGCAAAAACATCGCATCACCATAACTAAAAAAGCGATATTTTTGTTCAATTGCTTG